>JBGOTX010000262.1:0-3946 GCA_041476705.1 Candidatus Zixiibacteriota bacterium | reverse complement strand
ATTCGAATCGCGTCCAGATCAAATTCAGCAATACTCTCAACCCAATGAACCGGGAAGAACTCATCTCGAGCATCAAGCGCATTGACACGGTTCTCCTTGAGCCCACAGTAGACCGGTTTATAGTCTGTTCCCTGTCAACAGGTGATGGGTACTGGGCGTTCCTGGATTCTCTCGCTGGCGTTGATGGTATTGACATGGCCGAGCCCTATATGCGATTTGTTGACAGTACTCTTTGTACCTACGGAGCCACGTTTGTGGCCGCGTTTGAACCGACTGTCACCCGCGCTCAAATCGACAGTCTCGCCTCCCTATATCGAGCCACACTTGTGAGAGAACTCGACGGATTGCCCAATGTCTATACGCTTCGCAACACTAAAGCGAGCGGTAGACGCCTGCTGGAACAGGCAAACCTCTACCACGAACTACCGGAGACCAGATACGCTCATCCTGATATTCTCTGCAGAATCGAAAAACACGCCTACACCCTGTACGACTACTACAGCGTGCTTCAGTACCATTCCAGGAAAGTCATCGGACAATTTGATACCGCCAGCGTCTGGGACTTTGCGGGGCTCGACAGACCTGTGGACGTTGCCGTTGTAGATGACGGAATAGACGCACACTTTGACCTGCCTGCCGGTCGCATTCTCGCCGGAATGGATTTCAACCCCGATCCGGTGGACACAAATCCCATAGATTCTGATCCGCGACCGGGGCCGGAGCAGGGGCATGGCATGGGGTGCGCGGGAATCATTGCCGCCGGCCACAGCGCCGATTCGAGCGCTCAGTACGATAGGCATACTGCCATTTTTGGGATCAATCCTCACGCCTTAATCCTTCCCGTCAAAATCTTCGACGATGATGGAGGTAGCGGGGCAATGACGGAGTCGAAATTATCAAACGCTCTCCATTACGCCTGGAATTCTTCCGAGATGTTGTCCTGCAGTTGGGGATGGAGCAGGAAGCCCTCTTGTTGCGTCGAAGATATCGACACACAGCTCATGCGGGCATATCAGTTCGGTCGAGGTGGTAAGGGTTGTCCAGTTGTATTCTCATCTGGAAACGCGGCGAGATATCCCTCTTATATCAGACCCGTCGGGTATCCTGCCCAACTGCCGTACGTCCTCGCGGTGGGCGCATCGACTCTGCAGGACCAGAAATGGGACTATAGCCAGTATGGCCCGGCGCTCGATGTTGTGGCCCCGAGTGGCGAAACAGGGTACTACGGCGACGTGTGGACTCTCGATCAGAAATATGACCTTGGAGTGAATCCAAACTACACGGGGTACTGGAAAAACCCGATCGTGTGGAGTTGCGAAAGGTACGCGCCCGGTGTCAACGACCCAAACGTCGATTGTCGCTTTGGCGGCACTTCGGCCGCGGCTCCGGTCGTGAGCGGTGTGGTAGCGCTCCTTCTTGCCCGCAATGACACGCTGAATGTTGAAACGATTTACGAGATCATCCGACACTCGGCGGTTGCGCTCGCTCCACAAGTCCCCGATTCGCTCACCGGATGGGGTCGAGTGGATGCTTTCCGAGCCATTCTCTCAATTGCGCGGGGTGACGTAAGTAACGACGGAAATATCGACATCTCTGACATATCCGCACTCGTCGACTTCCTCTACAATTCAGGCCCGCCGCCCTTCCCGTCTGTATTGTTGGCCGACGTCGATTGCGACGGCTACGAAGACATAGCAGACCTCTTGGCGCTCGTTGACAATCTGTACATTAATTTTGACCCGTTACCGTTGCCATGTTTTGCCTATTGATTGGAGGTGTAGCATGGCACATGTGAATAGCATCGCGTTTCGGACTGCTGTTGCGAGCTTCGTTGTCGCTTTCGTTTTGGTTCAATTGAGCGTCCTCACCGGGTGCCGCGATAAGGTGATCGATCCGCCCGCCACTCATTCCGCATACACCGTCTTCTTCTACAACTGGGGGATGGCGGGGAAACCGGGAGAGTACAAAGCGTATTATCGGTACCAGATGGAGACTCAGAAACTTGATTCTTTCTGGCTGAACACCTACCCCATCAAGATGTTTGCCTCGGCCGATGGTCGGCGGCTCTTCGTTAAACCACCAATCACCAGTATGATTCAGGTGGTCGATGCCGACAACTTGACCCGCATCGGGGAACTGCCCGTCACGGGAGAACTATCGGCCTCCCCGGACAATCGGTACCTCGCAATCTGTACCGGCCCGGGGCTCACCGTCCTCGACGCCTCCAGCTATGCCATAGTATTTCAGGATACCGGTCAACTGGGATCGGGCGTCTTCAGCAAGGACAGTCGCCGCTTCTACGCCCGTGGGGTAGCCCAGAATTCCACCGGTCGCTCAAATTATCTGTACTCTCTCTCGGTCCGTGGCTGGGATGCCACGCGCAAACAAATCCGCGATCTCGGCGGATTCATCATGCGAATCAACTCCGAGGCCTCCCTGATGTTTTATATGTATTCCGTCAGCACGTTTGTCGATTTGTTCAGAGTGTACGATATCCTGAAAGACTCCATTTTGTTCGAGGAGCCGCTCATCCCGGGCAACGGCGACCTGATCGTGAATCCGCGCGGAGAGCACGTCTACGTCAGCAACACCGGCACCATCCTTGTGGGCCCGCCGCCCCCGTATACCTTTGTCGACTACGACGTGTCTGGCAGGCGCCTGGATACCCTGATTCTCAGGAACTCGTGCGACACATTACCTGCAATGATGACGCTCCCGGAGGAATTCGCGGTAAGTTCCGACGGCAAGTGGTTGGCTGGAGCTTCAACCTGGTCCCTCAGTCTGTCAGGCCTTCTCATGTACGACCTGGATGCAAAGGAGGGGCACTATCTTTGTCTGCCGATCTGGTTCTCCCGCCCAGTCATAACGAAATGCCAGGTGCAGTAGTCCGCGAGGAAACACGACAGCGATGACTTCTTAGAAGTCTGTTGACCTATATCGTTACGACCGGGTTGGAATAACGGAAGTGTCTTCCAGCCCAGTTGCGTTAATCCCTGCAATCCGCCATATTCCTCAGACGAATCGTACTTCAGCAGAGGAACACTATGTCCGTCACGAAGACACAGACCACCCCCGATCGAGCCGCTATCGAGCCAAATTATACCTGGAATCTCGCCGATCTCTACCCTTCCGATGAGGCCTGGGAAAGCGACTTGAAATCCGCCCAGACCATGACCGAAAAGATGAAATTCTTCGCCGGTCGGCTGGCCGGAAGTCCGAACGTTCTCTGGGAATGTTTGGAACTGCGCGGCGAACTCTCCAAAATCCTGCACCGGCTGTATCAGTACGCCCACCTTAGCAAAGACCTCGACAACCGGGTCTCGAAATTCCAGGCCATGACCGATCGCGCCGCCATGCTCGCTTCGGTAGCCGGCGCCGCCTCGGCCTTTGTCGAACCGGAACTGCTGAAAATGGACGACGGCTCCCTCCGCAAGGCCGCCGCGCAGTTCCCCAAGACCGACATATATGATTTCTATGTCGAAGAACTGATCCGCTCCAAAACCCATATTCGTTCCGAGGAGGTCGAAGAGATTCTGGCCATGAGCGCGATGATCGGCCGCGGTCCCGACGCCATCTTTTCGATGATCGACGATGCCGACCTCGTCTACCCGGTCATCACCGATGAAAACGGCGCCGAGGTCCGGCTGACCAAACAGCGGTACGCCAAATTCATAGAATCCAAAGACCGCCGGGTGCGCCGCGAGGCCCACGAAAAATTCTATCAGCCGTATCAGGAACATCTCAACACGTTGGGGACCACGCTGGCCACCTCGATCAACAAAGATGTTTTCTACACCCGCGCCCGCCGCTTTGACTCCTGTCTGGCCGGCGCGCTCGATGACAACAATATTCCGCTGTCGGTGTATCACTCTCTGCTCGATACCACCGAAGCCCATCTCGACGGTCTCCACGCCTACACCCGGCTTCGACGCAAGGCCCTCAAGCT
>JBGOTX010000261.1:0-3949 GCA_041476705.1 Candidatus Zixiibacteriota bacterium | reverse complement strand
CGATCTGTCGACCATGCTCTCCGAAATCGAAGGGGATGCTTCGGCCTCCGTGGAAGAACGCCAAAAAAAAGACCGAGGCGGCGTACCATCTGCACGGCGAGCGTTCCGAAAAAGTACACGCTATCAACCAGCTTCTGCGGGCGTACTCGTTGTACGAGAAGGACGTGGAATATGTCCTGCAAGAAGGGAAAGTGCTGATTGTCGACGAGTTCACCGGTCGTATTCTCCCCGGACGCCGGTACTCCGATGGTCTGCATCAGGCGATTGAAGCGAAAGAAGGGGTGACAATCGAAGCGGAAAGCCAGACGCTGGCCACGATCACCCTGCAGAACTATTTCCGCATGTACGGCAAGCTGGCCGGCATGACCGGCACCGCCGAGACCGAGGCCTCCGAGTTCTTTGATATTTACAAACTCGATGTGACCGTGATCCCGACCAATAAGCAAGTCGTTCGCGATGACTACGAAGATGAAATCTATCGCACCCGCCGCGAAAAATACAACGCCATCATCGAGGAGATTCAGAATAAGTACAAAGAGGGTCGGCCGATTCTGGTCGGTACGGTGTCGGTCGATGTTTCCGAAACGCTCTCCCGGATGCTCAAGCGAATGGGGATTCCGCACAATGTCCTGAATGCCAAACAGCACCAGCGCGAAGCGGAAATCGTGGCCAACGCCGGTCTCTCCGGCGCGGTGACGATCGCCACCAACATGGCCGGTCGCGGCACCGACATCAAACTCGGCCCCGGCGTGGTGGAAAAAGGCGGTTTGCATATTGTCGGCACCGAGCGACACGAGGCGAGGCGTATCGACCGTCAGTTGCGCGGCCGCGCCGGCCGTCAAGGGGACCCGGGATCTTCGGTGTTCTTCCTGTCGCTCGAAGACGACCTGATGCGCCTTTTCGGCGGCGAACGGCTGGGCGTCATTATGGACAAGCTCGGCGTGAAGGAAGGCGAGGTCATCGCCCACCGGATGGTCACGCGGGCTATCGAGCGGGCGCAGAAAAAGGTCGAGGTTCAGAACTTCGCCATCCGCAAGCACACGCTTGAATACGACGACGTCATGAATGTCCAGCGCAGGTGGATCTACGAGCGGCGGTTGGCGGCGCTCGAACGGCCGTCGATCAAGGAGGAAGTGGTCGAACTGATTGAAACCGTCCTTGATGAACTGATCGGCGAATACTGCCCGGAGAAGGAGTACCCGGAAAACTGGAACCTGACCGGTTTCACCGATGAACTTCGCAATGTCTACCTGTTCAACCTTCGCTTTGCCGCGGAAGATGTCCCCAATCTCACCCGCGCCTCGCTCAGAGAAAAAGTCCTGAACGCGGTGATGACCTTCTATCAGCAAAAGGAAGCGGCGTACGGCGAAGAGATCATGCGGCAGTTGGAGCGGTACGCGGTGCTGTCGACAATCGACCGGTTCTGGCGCGACCATCTGGCCGAGATGGATGAACTGCGGCAGGGGATCGGGCTCCGCGCTTATCACGGCGGCATGGGGAAACCGATTGATATTTACAAGAAAGAGGCGTTCGCGATTTTCGAGAAGATGATCGGCGCGATCGACAAGGAAGCGGTCAATCTGGTCTACAAACTTCAGGTGAATATTCCCGAACGGGAGCTGGCATCGCGGCGTCAACCCTCGATGGTGGCCACCCACGCCGATTCGACCAATATGGGGATTTCATCGGCTGGTTCCGGGGCGGTCGGCGATGGTATCGAAGGGGCCGAGCCGAATCCGATGGCGCGCGCTTCGCAGGCAGGCACCCAAGTGCAGACGATCAAGCGCACGATGCCGAAAGTCGGCCGCAACGACCCCTGCCCCTGCGGAAGCGGTAAGAAATATAAGAAGTGCCATGGGGCGGGGGAGTAGAAAATGTTTACATCGTTAATAGGGCTTCCCTTCCACCTTCTTCAGGGCGGTCGCATTTTTAGAGTCTGTTTAGAATCTGAGAGAAATGCTCCGGAAGGGCGCACCCTCCGAGAGTACTTCGTAAGTATCCAAGAGGAAGGTAACACCTGGCAACGAATCGTCGGCATAGTTGACTTGATTAACAGGTCCAGGTCGCCCATTCATTGTCATTTCTTGGTTCTTAGATCTCTGTTTAGTAGTTTGACAGACACAAACGGCCGCGAAGTGAATATCGACCCTATAAATGTGGTGGAACTGGACAACGGCCATCCCTACAAGAAGAGCGAGCTGCGGCAAGCAGTAGCTGAATACATTGAAGACAGATATGCACAAGAATGGGATGAGCCGTTTCGCGTACTAGAAATAATCACAGCCATCCCAGCAAATCCCAGGGATTTGATAAGTATGTTAGATAGCTTTGGTAGTAATGAGATATTGCGTTTTCATCCCAGTAACGCTCTGCAGACCGCGCTCAGACAGGATTGGCACGATGCTCTTGTAATAGAGCTAAGGTATAATCCGGCGAAGAAAGACTTGGTGCATGAATGGGCGAATACTGACGCCGAATCGAAGAAACAGCGAACACAAATAGTGGTTAAGGACCCAGCAGATAATCCGTACTACAAGCTAGTCAGCCTTGATTGTGAATTCAATGGGGTCTTCTCATTTGTTATCATGCCCTTTAATGAGGAGGAATTCCCGCAACATGTGTACACCAACATCTTGAAGCCCACGGCTGAATCTGTGCTTGGCTTTCAATGTTTACGCAACGACGACGATAAGTCGAAGTCTCAGATTGACGACATAGTATTTTCTCACATAGCCAAAAGCAACTTGGTCATTGCGGAACTTTCGACGGGCAATCTGGGCGTCGTTTACGAAATGGGGATAGCTCACGCTTGGGGTAAGCCCGTCATACCACTTGCCAGAAGGGGTTCTGTCGGCTCAAAACTACACTTTGACTACAATAAGTTTCCTACGGTTTTTTGGAATGATGAACAGGACCTCCAAGTGCAATTGACGGATCGCTTGAACTCCCACAAGCTTCACAGCAGTAACATCTCGTAGGTCGGGTTGACGAAGCGGTTCGTCTACCCGACATCTTCCCTTCACGATTGATTTCTTTATCTGTCACCCCGGGCGAAGCCCCGGGATCCAGCAAGAACATATTAGCGCCAAGTTCTGATTTCGTATTTTCCTGCTGGGCCCCGGCTCTGCGGGATTCGTCCGGCATTCGCCGGCCTCATCCCTGGGCCGGGGTGACAAGAGAGAGCGCGCGGCGAGGGTGTAAAGCGAGGACGCATGACACCACATAAATTGGCAGATCAAGATGTCGGGTTTTTCGGTCGCTGAAGCTCCCTCAGAACCCGACCTACAAGAGCTCAATGCCCGATATTCTTCACAAAACCTCCCCCTTCTCCGTCCCTATTTTAAGGGTACCCGAAATACTTGGGAAGAATTCGCGAATTGGCTTGTAAACCCGCCAAAGAGTATGTAATTCTTCAGGCAGGTTAACATGGCCAATCAAATCGTCAAAGCGGAGGAGGTAACCTCATGCGTATCAAATTTCTAACGGTCGCGCTCATAGGCATTGTGGTTCTTGGGTTAAGTGGAGTCACTGCCGTCGCGACCACCAGGAACATTACGGCCCCAATCAAGAAAGTAACTGTCTACCTTGACCGGGCCAAGATCACCAGAATCTCGGAACTGAACCTCGCCAAGGGGGATATCACCGTCGTGCTCGATTCGCTTCCTGCAGGCCTTGTGGAGTCATCTATTCGGGCCTTCTTCACGGAAGGGACCGGAGTCAAGATACTTGGTCTGAGTCACAAGCTGACCACGACCGAAACCGCGCCGCAACAACGGGTAGCGGAACTGGACCAACAGATTTCCCAGATTGAAAATATCGACAAGCGGGTGATTCGCGACCGGCTGGACGCATTCAACGGCCAGAAAGCGCTCCTTATGGCGATCACCAAAACAGCCGGTGACAAGATGTCCGAACAGACCAGCAAAGGCGGGCTCGAAGTCAACCAGTG
>JBGOTX010000260.1:0-3949 GCA_041476705.1 Candidatus Zixiibacteriota bacterium | reverse complement strand
GTATGCGGCGAGTAGCCCAATAAGTAGGTAGTCAATATACACTCTTTGTCGGCCTCCAGTACATTAACCTAAACGGTAGATTAGTCGCATCCGTCGCATGCCGAACTCCTTGTGCCCTTTCGTCTCACTCGATCCTCCGCCGACGGTCCCCTCCAAGAATACGCAAACTCGGTCCGGCAGGCAAATCCCTCTTTTCCCAAACAGGTAATCTGCGGGGTGTCCAATTCGTGGATCGAGGCCTTCGTGACAATGGCGCCCACTGGGTGAAGAGACCGCTCACCTGCACCAGCCCCTGCCTTACCATTCGAACATAAAACTTGACATCCACGTTATAGCTCTGTATCTTTAAGTAGAGATCACCGAGGCATTGCCCTCGCACCTGTCGTTCCTGCTCCCATTGCCTCCGGTCACCTTGCCCGACACCTCGCGTTCATATCGGACGATCTCATGATGAATAGATTGCGCCACATCGACGTGTCTGTGTTGTTGACACGTGTAGGGTGTGAGATGGAAACAGAAATGGTGAGCGGGGTGGAGACCGCGGTAAACCAACCGGTCCACACCGCGAGCGGAAAGGAGCTTTTCCCATGAAGATCAGAATCAAGCGCGTCAGCGCATCAACAGATCTCGATCAGCAGATCGGAGAATTGGACACACGCAATCTGGCCGGCGCCGACAAGGCGCACATTGAGCAATTAGTGTCCAAGATTTTGTCAGTGTTCAAGCAGGAGCAACCAAAGATAGAAACCGGCGCAGGTCAGATCATGCTTGAGGTCGATGTGTTCGAGCAGGGGATTATGCAAAAGGCAACGGTCCCTGCTGAACATGGTCATGGCGCCGACAAGACACTTGATCTTGTCGAAGAGCTGGAGCACGACGTCGCCAAGTGATATCGGCATCGGTGGCCGTATCCGACGGTTGGATCAATCTTCCTGCGACCGCTTCTTCGAGAAGTACTCATACTCCACTTGGCAGGCGTACCCTTCTTTCTCGAAGCAGGTCATCGACGGTGTGTTCAACTCGTGAATCAGGGCTGTTATTACTATGGCGCCGACAGAGTGGAGGAACCGCTCGCCTTCCCGAATGAGCAGGCCGGCAATCCCGCGTCCGCGACAGTCCGGATCGACCGCCAACCTATTGATCCACCCCCGGCGGCCATCGAAATTGGCGATGACAGTGCCAATCATCCGACCGTTTTCAAAATACCCAAAGTACGCCGCACCCGGAAATTGTATTTCTTTGGCAATCATAGCGCGCGAATCGCGCCCCTTGGGTCGGTATTCCAGACCGGCATCGGCCCACACCCGCAGGATGTCGTCGTAATTTTCGATAGTCAGGCGTCTGATTTCACCTTCCATATTTCTCCTTCAAGATGGCCTCAAGTCGTTTCAGTGGAAATTCGGAGGCAAACGGTGTGTCGTTCCAGTGGTCGCACCCGCAGAAATTCAGCGGCACCCCCCGCACTGGAATTTCCAAGTCCATCGCCGTGCGCATACTGTGGGCAAGCATGAGAAGGCAGGCGATCCCAATCACACCGAGATTCTTTTTCTGTTTGGCGTAGTGTTGTAGCTGGTCAGACAGTTTCCGTTTCGAAAAGAACACCTTCGCACCATACTGCGCGGCTAATTGTGTCACTTCATTCGCCTGACACTCCGGCGTGCACTCTCGGCACTCATCCCCCCAACGGCCATCAGTCTTGAGGCAATCGGGATTGTGCAGGGACAGACAGTCCGGCAAAATGATCAGCGTGTCGGCGGTGGCGTTAAACAACTTCCGGTTATATTCATCGTATACTTTGTAGCTGATCGCTTCGAGCAGATAGAACTGTTTGGGTGTGCGGCGAAGGTCGTGGTCATCGCGTTCACTTTGGTCCTGTAGGGCTTTGGCCACAAAACCATCGATATGTTCGAATTCTTTGGCGAAATGAGAGTATCCATTGGAGAAGAGGTCGCGCACGAATGAATCCAGCTTGGCATGAAAATCATCGCCAAGGTAGTACGTGGGCGGTCGGGTCAGCATATCGGGAATATACGGGACGGATGCCTTTGTCTCAACGGCTTGGTAAGCGAAAATAGAGATTGTATCCCGGCGGACAGCCCCATATTTTTGATGTGACATGCATGAGGAGGGACTGATATGAACGGCTCGCAGGCGTCAGTATTTTACAAGAATCCCGGTTTGGCCGCAGTGCTGTCGTTTTTCTGGACCGGTCTGGGCCAGATCTACAATGGCCAGATCGCCAAGGGAATCGGGTTAATTATCATCTACGGAGTTTCGTGGATTCTGATGCTCTTGATCATCGGTTTCATCACTACGCCGCTGTTGTGGATTTACGGAATGTGGGATGCCTACAAATCAGCAGAGCGGATCAACTGGGAGATTTCGCAACGGGCGGGAGCAAATCCCGGCCCGGCGATGCACTGAATATTATGCTCATGTACCGTCATGCCTCCCGGCTTGACGGTATCAGAGATTTGTAGGTCAAGCCGCCTGCGGTTTGACATTTAGGGCTACACGGGGAATTAAGATGTCAGGCCCGCAAGGGGCCTGACATCCCTACACTCAGAGTTGGCTCAGCGGGATTGGCTTGATCACCTTCAAGCGCTCTTTTTCTTCGGGTGACAGTTTGGCGAAATCTATAATTACCAGCGAAGGTCCGTCGAGATTCGGGTCGAGTCCGCCGGTTGTTGTCGGCGACAAGGTAACGCTCACCTGTTTGGGTGTGAGCCGATAGGCCGAACCACTGGTAAAATCAACGACCAGTCCGATGATTCCGCCGAAGAGAATATTCCCCCAAATCCAGCCGTCGGTTCTGCGATCGATTTCCATCTGTACCGGTGCGAATCCGGTTTTCGCAATACTGACCTTATACTCCCGCTTGCGTTTCAAGTCAAGAGAGCAGGGGGTCTCGCAACTTCCGGCAGTCATCCCGAGTGCGTCAGTGACCGTGACCATGGCGCCGGCCGGCGCCGACTCGAATGACACCGATTGGTGACCACCATGCATGATTGCCCCGCATCCGGCGATCACACCGATTGCGATGATGCCGACAACGATTGTTACATAACCTTTACCCATACCACCTCCTCTGATAAGTTCGGGCGTCCGATCAATGATTTAATCCCGGTCAATGATAGCGGGCTCTACCCATGGTAGTCAAGTCAAAACAGAGATGGCGATACGTGCTTTCGTCCGGCCGACCGCGCTGGCGATGTTCCTAACCCCCCGCCTCCCGGCTTGACGGCCTCTAGGCTGTCCGAAAGGCGTCAAGCGGGGACGCATGATGCCACTTTGATGTCCGCAGAACGGGAAGCGGATTAGCCCGAACTTTAGTATATTCCCCCCATGCTCATCGCGGTCGACATCGGCAACACCAATATCAAGATCGGCTTGTTCAAGGAGAGCACGCTCAAGGATGTTCTGCGCCTCGCTACCCGCCGTGACATGACCGCAGACGAACTCGGAATCCCGATCACCGATTGGTTGTCGCGCATGAAAGTCGCCAATGAACAGATTGAAAGTGCCATTATCTGCTCGGTTGTGCCATCAATCACCGATCAGGCCATCGAGATGTGCAAACGGTATCTGGGGTGTATTCCGACTATCGTCTCGGCCGAACTACCGCTCCCGATCAAGATCGCGGTCGACAACCCAGCCCAGCTTGGCGCCGACCGGATCGCCAATGCGGTCGCTGGTTACACTAAATTCGGCGGGCCCGTGATCGTCGTCGATTTCGGCACCGCCACCAAGTTCGAAGTGGTCTCGGCCGATGGCACTTTCAGGGGGGGGGTGATCTGCCCCGGGATCGAAACCGCCATGGCCGAGTTGGCCCGACGCGCCGCCAAGCTGTTCGAGATCAAAATCGAGCCGCCGTCGAAAGTGATTGGCAAGAACACCACCGATGCCCTCAAATCCGGGGTCTTCTACGGGACAATTGGCCAGGTCGACT
>JBGOTX010000259.1:0-3950 GCA_041476705.1 Candidatus Zixiibacteriota bacterium | reverse complement strand
CGCATGGCATTGCCGCCGCAGATGGCGGGGTCAGAATTGTGTAACCAAAGCCGATCGTGGCGCCAAGCCCCAGCAGTAGCACAGCTGATACGAGCCTCTTCATAAGAACCTCCTTAAGTAGTTGTTTTCACTCTGCCCTCATGGCAAAGCGTTCATAAAACTCGCTCCCAAACGAATCCAAATACCCTGGCTGGAGATAGACCACCAGTCCAAACTCATCCAGTCCAACCAAAGTCGGCGTAACTCTAAGTTCGAGCAGTTGATACAACCGCTCTTCTGGTATCACCACTATCTTACTACCAAGCAAACGGGAGATAGTTGGTGGGATTTCAGATGTGCGAAAGCAAACGACTACCTGGACCGCCGTGTCCAATACTGGGGCTACTTTCGTATTCCACAAACTCAGTAAGTCCTCACATCGCCCACACTTGGACGACAAGAACATGACCACCGAGCGTTTACCCATCAGGAATTGTTCAAACGTGCCGGTGCTACCGTCTCGCCTCTGATAATTAACCAATGGAAACAAATCCCCCATCGCAAGATTGGGAGCAAGACTTTCGGAGCCGGTTATTCGATGCGATGCTTTCCGGCGTACCGCCGCATCACCCAGATAAATACCACCGGCAACACCACCGCAAATCAGCAGAGCCGCGAGGGACACTTTCATGTAACTTGAATCGAATGCCGCCATGCGCACTTCTCTCCCCAATGTCCGCGGGCCAACCCACCGCACACAATCATCAACAAAACATCCGGCCCCTAAGCCTGTTTACAACGTATTTTACCCCCTCAGCGACGCTTGTCAAGCACTATTTTGGTGAAATTTGTCGCTGATTGTGTGCGGCTGACCTTGTTCACGCCAAACAAAAAGGCCTGAGTCGCCTCAGGCCTTTTCCCATCATATGCGATCGTGAATCAGTCTTTCATCGACGCCAGAAACTTCTTGTTGCTCTTGCTCTTCTTGATCCGGTCCAGCAAGAACTCCATCGCCTCAACCGGGTTCATTTCAGAGAGGAACTTGCGCAGAATCCAGATTTTCTGGAGGGTATCTTCGGGAATCAGCAATTCTTCCTTGCGGGTCGATGACCGGTTGATATCCATCGCCGGGAAAATGCGACGGTCGGCCAGCCGGCGGTCGAGCACCATTTCCATATTGCCGGTCCCTTTGAACTCTTCGAAAATCACTTCGTCCATGCGCGAGCCTGTTTCGATCAAGGCGGTTGCGATAATCGTGAGCGAGCCGCCCTCCTCGATATTCCGCGCCGCGCCGAAAAACCGTTTCGGTTTGTGCAGGGCGTTGGAGTCGACACCGCCCGACAGGATCTTGCCGGAGTGCGGCACGACCGCGTTGTGGGCGCGCGCCAGACGGGTCACTGAATCGAGCAGGATCACCACATCCTGCTTATGCTCGGTCAGCCGTTTGGCTTTTTCGAGCACCATCTTGGCGACCTGCACGTGGCGTTCCGCCGGCTCATCGAACGTCGACGAAATGACTTCGCCTTTGACCGAGCGGCGCATGTCGGTCACTTCCTCGGGGCGCTCGTCGATCAGCAAAACGATCAGCCGGACCTCGGGGTGATTGGTCGTGATCGACTGGGCGATTTTCTGCAGAATGATCGTCTTGCCGGCTTTCGGCGGCGAGGTAATCAGCGCGCGCTGGCCTTTGCCGATCGGGCACATCAGATCGATCACCCGCGTGGTCAGATCATCGGGGTTGGCTTCGAGCAGGAACGGCACGTTCGGATAGAGCGGGGTCAGATTATCGAAAAGCGTTTTATGTTTGGCGACTTCGGGGTTTTCATAATTCACCGTGTCGATTTTGAGAAGCGCGAAATACCGCTCGTTGTCTTTCGGGGGACGGACCTGGCCGTTGATCGTGTCGCCGGTGCGCATGTCGAACCGTTTGATCTGCGAGGGCGAGACATAAATATCGTCAGGCCCCGGGAGGTAGTTGTAGTCGGGCGAGCGCAGGAAGCCGTACCCTTCCTCCATGATCTCGAGCACCCCCTCGGCGTAGATGGCGCCGTTACTACTGGAGCGGCTTTCCATGATTTTGTAGATCAGTTCCGGCTTGCGCAGACCGGACACCCCGGGAATATCGAGATCCTCGGCGGCTTTCAACAGTTCTGCGATTGTCTTGTTTTTCAGTTCGGTCAGTTCGACGCTATCAGCCATGACTCCACTCACCTTTTCTTCCGGGCATTACCGCGACTGACCGGCTCGTCCAGAAGCCGTTCGACCGGGGCGTCTCCCCACAATTTTTCGAGCGCATAAAAGCGCCGCGTTGGTTCATAAAATACGTGCACAACAAAATCGATATAATCCAGCAACACCCAGTTTCCGTCGCGAACACCCTCCGTCAGATGTGCTTTCACCCCGGCCTCGCGCAAACCGTCTTCGATTCCCTCGGCGATAGCGCGCACCTGCACATTGGCGCTTCCGGAAGCGATGACGAAATAATCGCACACCGAAGACAGTGATTTAAGCTTCAGAATCTTGACATCGAACCCTTTTTTGTCCAGGGCGAGTCGGCCGGCGAGTCGGGCGTGGGACAGAGCGGACAGCTTTCTCAAGATTTCCCTTTGGTCTCCTTGTTATTGAGCGGCGAAAGCGCGAGGGTGCGGTAGTCGTCACCGAGCACCAGCGTGATCGCCACGTTACGGGTGTTATGTTCCAGCGGCAAAACCGTGACCTTGTCGGGCCCAAGTCCGAGCCGCGCGGCGACCGTCTCGGCCGTCTTCAGGTTACCTTCCCGCGCCACCAGAAACGATTCGCGGACTTTTCGCGAGCCGAACCGGGCCGTGTCCACCACCGCGAAACTGATTTCATGATCGATATACTTGGTCAACTGGGCCGCTACCGAAGATCCCAGACCGACATCACTCGTGGCGTTGACAATCTGTAGTCGCACGACGGTGTCGGGTCCGGCCAGCGAACGCGAGACCGAGCGGGTCGATTTCAGTCCGAACCAGCCGATCCACCCGACCGCCCCGATCAGGAGCGCTATCATGACGGTATCGAAAATCGTCCGAAACGTCCACGCCCGGCGCGGCTCCGTCCGGACCTGGTTCTTGTCGATCTGGTAGTCTTGGTGGTGTGATGTCATGCGTTCGGAAAAGGCGGGATTTGCCGGCTTATCACCGGCCGGTGCGGAGTCGGGTCACTCCGGACCAAAGGGGTTGATCAAATAACCTGCTCCTCGATAACCGTATGGCCCAATCAGGCCGTTATATGTTCGATAATTCAACGATAGGGAAAAATTCCGGCTGGGATGATAATCGAGCGAGAAGCCCGGCACGATGGTCGCCGAGCGACCGGACGCCGTCAGGTTGCCGCTGATATCGTGCGCCAGACCAAGGTCCACCGTCAAATTCAACTTCGATGAAATCGGATAGAACATACTGGTGTGCAAGAGGCCCATCGACCCGCTGGCTCTCCCGCCGGAAAAATACGATACCGAATAACTGTTCGACCAGCGGATTTTCGACAGATCGATAAGCGAAAACAAACTCATGCCCGGTTTCAGACCGGCCGGATTTTTGGAGCCCGCATTCTGGAGCGCCGCGACATCGGCTTTTTGAGCCACCGCCGACAGCGCCAGTAAAAGTACGCAAAGTATTGAGAATATCGTTTTCATACCTGGTATCCGCCTTTACTTATTTGAGTTAACCAACCGCCCAGACCGTCGTCAACCAAAAATCCTTGGCCATAATGGGCTTGTCGGATAACCTCGGGGAACCTTCACTGTCATTATAACGCTTACGCCCCCGCTTTGGAAGCAAAGAAAATCAGTCATTGAGGCGGGATTTTTGAAGCCACTTCCTCAAGATCCTCAATCGAATTGACTCCCTGCACTTCCTCGGGATGCTCCGTCTTCACCACCGATACCCGCAATCCATTGTGATTGAATATCTTAACGACGTCCGTAAGGTAATACTCTCGCTGGG
>JBGOTX010000258.1:0-3957 GCA_041476705.1 Candidatus Zixiibacteriota bacterium | reverse complement strand
TGCTTATCTGGTGACTCTCGGTGTGGTCATGTTATTTCTGGGCGGCACGCTGGTCCTGTTGGGAACGTCGGCCCCGCTCATCACCCGGTTTGCCGAAAAGCCCTCGAATGTCGGTTTGCCGTATTATTTCGCCACCATGACCCCCATTGCCATCGCCATACTTCTGTTGATCGGACTTTTCCCGGCATTCAAATGGAACGATGGCGTCGCCAAGCGCAAACTGCTGATCGCCGGCCCAGTCTCAGCGGCGCTGACATTCACCATTCTCGCGACGACCGGCGTGACCGCGCAGGTGATGTACCTGCTGTTATTTTCGATGGCGGTCTGGGCCCTGGTCGTCAACCTGTATGTGGTGGTGACCGGCCTCCTTGCAAAGAATCTCAAACCGGGATATATCGCCCATGTTGGATTGGCGATCGCGCTGATCGGCGCGGCCTCGGCCAATGGTCTTGAAACCAAAGAGACCATTAATCTGACGCAAAATCAGCCGGTGACTGCCATGGGGTATCAGCTGACCTTCACCGATGTTCAGCAAACCGCCAAAGGGTTTGACTGCCATGTCGATATGCGCCGTGGTTCCGAGTATGTGCGCGCCACCTTGCCGCACGAGTTCCCGAAGAACAGCGATGGGGTGATGAAGAAGCCCCAGGTGGTCAACTACCTCGCGTACGATATGTACCTGTCACCGATGTCGATGACCGAAGCACAGATCAATGACCCCGGTCGGCTCATGCTCAAGAAGGGCGAAACGGCCAAACTCGACAAATACGATTTTACGTTCACCCAATTCGATCTGACCGGCGCTCACGGCGACGAAAAATCATCCGATTCGGTTATGACTGTGGCGGCCGAAGTCTCCGTTAAGTACAACGGAAAAACTGAACAACTAACCCCCCGCATGATCGTCCAGCGTGCCGGTATCGATCACATGGCGGCGACCTTCGACGGCGGCGCCGGAGAGGTAACCATTGCCGGTGTTCGTCCCGAAGATGGTGGCGTCATGCTGAGCGTCAAAGGACATTTCGTACCGTCCGGAACGGCTTCAGCGGCAACGCTGGTCATCGAATTTTCAAAGAAGCCGCTGATAGGTTTGTTCTGGATCGGCGCCCTCATCGCTTTTTCCGGCGGGTTGTTGAGCATGCGCAGGGGAATTCGAAACGGGAACCAGACCGATGGCTCGGCCGTGGCGGTGGCGCCACACGCGCAAACCAATAATGAGAGAGCCGAAAAAGTTCCGGTGCCATCGCTCCTCACCGGCCAAACGCCGCGCCTCTGAAGCGAGCGTCGTCGAATCTTCTTGCGCCCGAAGTCCTCGGCGCATTCTTTGGCCGCATGCCGCAGAGAATTATGATGGGACAGCTTTCGCAACTGCCGCCAGGCCGGGCGGTCGAAAAGCAGATTCTGGCGCGCCGAGTGGCGGTGTTCAATTACGATGGTCGCCTGATTGGCCTGGAATCCGATTGTAAGCATATGCGCGCTTCTTTGGCCAGAGGGGGCGCCATCACCGGCGGACAACTGGTCTGCGCCTGGCACGGCTGGAAATACAATATCGAAACCGGCGAATGCACCAACATGCCGGGGTTCAAGCTGAAAAAATACGACGTCGAACTTGACGGCGACACTATTTATCTGATAATTCCGTGAGGACAACATGTCGGCCAATTTTGAGAAAGTTCATCAATATCTGCATGCGGTGACGCCGTCCCGCGACTCGACCCTTCGGGCCATGGAGGCCTACGCCCGGAAACGCGGTTTCCCGATCATCGGCCCGTTGGTCGGCCGCGTCTTGTATCAGTTGGCGACCATGATCAAGGCCCGAAGCGTATTTGAACTGGGTTCCGGGTACGGGTATTCGGCCTATTGGTTTTCGCTGGCGATGGGGAAGAACGGCCGGATCGTCATGACCGACGGCGACCCGGAGAATGAAAAGCGGGCCGGCGCCTATTTGAAAAGGGGTCGTCTCAAGTCCCGATTTGAGTTTAGAGTCGGCGATGCCCGCCGGATTATCAGGGAATATCGCGGGCCGTATGACATTATTCTCAATGACATCGACAAGGACGGGTATCCGGAAACGATCGATCTGGTAGCCGCCAGACTTCGTCGCGGCGGCTTGTTCATTACCGACAACACCATTTGGTCCGGCCGGGTCTATGCCGCCCGCCCGGACAAGACGACGCGGGCGATCCTGGAGTTCAACCGTCGGATGTACGCCGATCCGAGGTTTTTTACGACTATTTTGCCGCTCCGCGACGGCCTGACGGTGGGCATGCGGCTGTAGTCCTGTTTCGGTTTGAGCAAAAATTTCGGAACCATTTTCGCGCTGAATCGTTATATTACTGACGGCGCTAAAGTCGCGTCCCGACTATCCGATATGCTGTTCAGGGGTCGGTTCGGTCAGCCCTCACCACAGGCGTAGCAACGAGTGTCGGGAGTACGCGACCGTGCGAGAGGCATTTCCTGCGGGAACTTTGGTCAACGCGGCTCCAGGGCGTCTTTGAAGAAGGTGAGCAAAAAAACAATTTTCGATATGGTCGAATTTTTATTGACAGAGTCCGGCAATAATCGTTTCTATTACGGCTCAAACACCGGCGCATGCGTCCGGTAAGGTATACGATTCACGGTTTCCGGAAGGAAACGCTGGTAATTCACGTCCAAGTTGAGGATATTCCTGCCTTCTCACGAACGGCAGACCGCATATCCTGAAGACGGAGGTTGTATGGCGCAGAAACGCGCGACATTTATATCATACGGAACCGATGACCGGTGCGCCGAGACCCGTCGATTCATCGAAAACGGTGGCGTCGAACTGGACATTCGCGACCTGTTGAAACGGCCGTTCACCGAGGACGAGGTGGCGAAGCTGATCGGCAACTGGGATATTCAACTGTTCCTCAATCCGGCCTCGGAGTCGTACCAGAAACTGAAACTGGACGAAACCATGCCGCCGCGCTCGGAAGTGATGAAACTGATTGCCGCCGACCCGACCCTTCTGCGCCGGCCGATCATCCGCAATGGCCGATTGATGACGATCGGTTGTGATAAGAAGCGGATTGCCGAGATGTTGCAAATCTCGATGAACGGCAAAGGGACGGACGATGAGCCGAACGGCACCAACCAACAGCCGTCGAAACAGCCGTCCAACTCCGTGCCATCGTAAAGTCTTTTCTTTCGCCCGCCCGTAGTGTATCTTTCCTCAACAAGTGAGGATGAGATAGTATGGCTGTCGAGCGGGATATTCTTGAAACTGATATTTTGATTGTCGGGGCCGGACCAGCTGGTCTTGCGCTCGCCTATCATCTGGCCGAGTTGGTCGGCAACGACGGCGCTGTGTCCATGCCGGAAGTGCTCCTCATGGACAAGGGTTCATATGTCGGCGCCCACGCCTTGTCAGGCGCTGTTATGGACCCCCGGGGTTTGGCCGAATTGATCCCCGATTTCAAGGGAAAAGGCGCCCCGCTCGAAGCCGGGGTGTCGGCCGATTCGTTCGTGTTTCTGACGTCATCGCGCGCTCTTAGGTCGCCCATCATGCCCCCGCCGCTCAAGAACCACGGCAACTTTGTCATTTCGCTCAACAAACTGACCGGCTGGATGGCCCAGCAGGTTGAGGCGAAGGGGATCGATATTTACGCCGGACTTGCCGGGTATGACTTGCTTGTGGAAAACGGGCGGGTCGTGGGCATCCAGACGGTTGATATGGGACTCGACAAAGATGGAACGCCACGCTCCAACTACGAACCCGGCTCGATCGTCAAAGCAAAAGTAACAGTTCTTTGCGAGGGCACACACGGCTCACTGACCCGCCACGCGTTCGAAAAGATTCCTGCACTTCGCGCCGAATCCCTGCCGCAGTCATATCTGACCGGAGTCAAGGAAGTCTGGGAAGTTCCGGCCGGCCGGATTAAATCAGGCGAAGTTATCCATACGGTCGGCTGGCCCCAGCCGCACCATGAATACGGC
>JBGOTX010000257.1:0-3988 GCA_041476705.1 Candidatus Zixiibacteriota bacterium | reverse complement strand
TTCTCGCATAATAAGCACGTCGTTGAAAACAGTATCGAGTGCCTGACGTGCCATGAATCTGTGCAGACCAGCAAGCTGGCCGACGATAAGAATCTGCCGTCCATGGAAGTCTGTGCGCAGTGTCATGACCAGGTTTCACAGGACACGGCCTGTGGGATGTGTCATCGCAATGCCACCGATCCGACGGGAATTGAGATGCCCAAGCGAGGGATCACGTTTAGTCACCAGGCACATCTGGGGCGCACCACGGATTGCCTCACTTGCCATACAGGTATGGCAGAGCGTGTCACGCCGAACCCGTTCGCGGCGCCGTCGATGGGCGCCTGCATGAACTGTCATGACGGACTGAAAGCGCCCGACAAATGTGAGCTCTGTCACCAGGGCAAAGTCAAGTTGGCCGACATTCATCCCGCCAACTGGCGGTACCAGCACGGCGACCAAGCCGCCAACAAGCCGGAATGGTGCCAGACCTGTCATCAGAATCAAAATGCATGTCTCGATTGCCACCGCGGCGACAACCTGACCGGAAAGATTCACGATCTGAACTATCAATTCACGCATGGGCTGGACGCGAAATCGAAACGGGCGAACTGCCAGGCCTGCCATGATACAAAATCATTCTGCGATGATTGTCACCGCTCGGAGTTGCGGATGCCGCTCGAGCACTCGACCGCGTTGTGGGTAACCACCCACGGCGATGCGGCACGGCGCGATATCGAAAACTGCGCGAGTTGCCATGATTTGCCCGATCCGACCTGTGCGCGCGCCGGGTGTCACCGCGATTTCGACGGTTTGCGCGGGACCAATCCAAGTTTGCACGGGAGTCGGGCGAGCGAACTTCGCTACCACGGACCCTGGCACTCTGATGACGGATACTTCTGCTTCCAGTGTCACACCAACACCCGTACGGCGGGACAGGGGTTCTGTGGCTACTGTCACGGTTCCGACTGAGGAAGAAAACCATGAGACCGATATCGACATCATGCCGCCAGGTCCCCTGGGTTTCGATTCTGACGCTTGCCTTGGCTCTTCTCGTCGTTGCCGGATGTTCTGATAAGCGCGTGCCGCCGACTCTTCCCGGCGTGCATGCATCGAGCTGGATGGATACGAGTTCGGTCGATTTCCACGGCAAACTTGTTTTTTCAGCCGGGGCGACCATGTGCCAGGCCTGTCACGGTGACGATTTTACCGGCGGCGAATCGGGAATCGCGTGTGGGAAATGCCACGCACCGGGGCAGAGCGCTTCGTGCGTGCGCTGTCACGGGGGAGTGGATAATCAGACAGGCGCGCCGCCGAAAGGATTACATGGCGACACGGCGAAAACCTCGTTAGCGGTCGGCGCGCATACCCAGCACCTTGCCGGCTCGAGTATGGCCGCCGCCGTGCCATGCGCCGGCTGTCACACTCTGCCGCCGTTTGTCTGGGATTCGGCGCATCTTGATTATAATATATTCACGGGGAAAGGGACCCCCGATTCGATTGCCGAAGTCAATTTTCATGGATATGCGGTCGCGCCGGGGGCAAGTTGGAACCGGGTGGATTCGAGTTGCCGGTCGACCTACTGTCACGGCAATTTTACCGGCGGCAAAACAGGGAATGCTCCGGTCTGGACCGGGGTTAATCAGGCGCGGTGCGGGAGTTGTCATGATACCGGCGGCCAACCGGCGTCGCTGGCATGGAAACACGCCTTTCACATTGTTACCGTCGGTCTGAAATGCCGCGACTGCCACGCCGGAGTAGTGGATAGCGCGCTGCATATTATCAATTCCGCTTTGCACGTGAACGGAGTGATCGATACGCTGAGGTTCGACACGACCATATGCGCGCAGTGCCACAGCGGCAACCTGTCGTGTATTTCGTGTCATGGCGGCATCGACAATAAGACCGGTGCACCGCCCAAAGGTCTGCGCGGAGAAACTTCGACCGCCACACTCGCGGTCGGCGCGCACACCGCGCACGTGGACGGCAAAACCCAGGCCGACGGATTTTCGTGTACCGCCTGCCACGTGACCCCGACAAGTATCAGCGCGCCCGGGCACCTGGGACCCGATTCAATCGCCGAAGTCACATGGGGAGATATCAGCAATCTGAACGGGAATGCGGCGTGGGATCATTCCCAGCATACGTGCGCCAACACCTATTGTCACGGCAAATTTGTCGGTGGCAATGCGACCAACGTGCCCAACTGGACCGGTACGAATCAGGCGGCTTGTGGAACGTGCCACGATATCGGCGCCAACCCGGCGAACTTGGCCTGGCGGCACGATCTGCATGTTGGCTCGTTCGGATTGAAATGCGCCGACTGTCACGCCAACGTGGTCGACACGCAGTTGACAATCACCGATCGCGTTCTGCACGTCAACGGTCGCGCCGACACCCTCACGCGCGACCCCGCCATCTGCGCCAAATGTCACGCGCCGGGAGCCGATCTATGCGTCCGTTGCCACGGTGGCACCGACAACCAGACGGGCGCGCCGCCCAAGGGCCTGCACGGTGAGACATCATTCACGACTCTGGCCGTAGGCGCTCACACAAAACATATGAGCGGTGGTACGACGGCCGGCCAGAGAAACTGCGGTGACTGCCATCTGACATACACCTCGGTTATTGATCCGGGTCACTGGGGCACCGATTCGATTGCGGAAATAACCTGGGGTGGCTTTGCCAACAAGAGCGGGGGAGCGATCTGGGCCCGCAACCTGCGCACCTGCTCGAACGTCTACTGTCATGGCAATTTTGTCGGGGGAAAAAGCGCGAACGCCCCGGTGTGGACGAATCTTAACCAGGCGACCTGCGGATCATGTCACGATGTGGGTGGCAGTCCATCTTTATTGCTCGGTCGGCACCAATTGCACGCGAGCAAAGGGTACACCTGTTATCGGTGCCACTCGGCCACGGTCAGCACGACGAACACGATTATCGGATTAAACGTGCATATAGACGGCGCGAATACGATCAAGTTCTGGAACAACACGGGAACATACACTCCCTCGACCAAGACCTGCTCGAACCCGGGTGGGTGCCACGGCACAGAGACCTGGCAATAGGTAATGTTGTGTTTGCGCGTGGCAGACGCGCCCGATTGTCCGGGATTATGTCAAGTTGGAGAAGGAGCTGACCGGAGGTCTGTCCCCCGCTTCTACATCGTCTCCTGCGATTTTTTCACGCCGAGCAAGAGGGCTTCAAAACTTTCGGTCATCTTCTGCGCCGTTTTGATTGGTCCGGTGAGCTTGAAAAAGACGTTTCCCTGGGGGGCTTCCAGTACCACCGCTGTCATGCGATAGTTTGGTTTGGGGGTGGTCTGAGCGCCCATCATCGGGCCGGACGAGGCGTTGTAGGTGCCGGCCAACTCCACGACGTGCGCAGTCATACCGTCGACCATGATCTCCTGCTGGACGGTCGCCGTGTGCGGGTCTTTTCCGCCGGGAAGGGACATTTGTCCGATCCATCGCTCGATATTATCCATCACCCCACCGCCGGACGAAGCGCCGAAATGAAAGACAGTAAGGGTGGCCGAATCCGATTCGCCCTGGACGGGGCCGAAAGTATAGCTGGCCGTGCGCATACCGCTCGGGCCGAGATCGGTCCACGCCGCCGGCGCGGTGAAAGTCACCCCGGCGACCGACACCGGTTTGCCATCGAGCACTACCAACTTCGCGGTTGCGGAGTCAAACGATGATTTGCGGAACCCGGCGACTTCGCCACCCTTCTTCGCCGTGCATCCGATCAACATCGAAAGGACGGCTCCTGCGGCTATAAATGATTTCAAACTCATCTGTTCTCCTTTGTACACATATGCGCGGGACAAGATATGATGTAACCGAACCCCGCCCAAGCAAAAAAGAGTGGATCGTTTTAATCCCCCGGATAGCTCAGGCCGACGCCTCCGCAGATTGCGTCACGAAAAATAGGCGCGACCGAATGGTCGCGCCTATTCACATTTCAAGAACTAAACGACGTATCGCTATTTGCGCTTGGTGTATTTTGC
>JBGOTX010000256.1:0-3998 GCA_041476705.1 Candidatus Zixiibacteriota bacterium | reverse complement strand
GGATGAAGGCGCAGGCGGCCGATGCGCTCCTTAAGCTGATTGAGGAACCGCCGGCCGACACGACCATCATCCTGACTACCGAAACGCCCGATGCGCTTCTGCCGACCATTCTGTCCCGGTCGCGCCGGTTGAATTTGGAACCTCTTCCGGAATCATACGTGACGGATTATCTGATCGCCAAGTACCAGGTCTCGACGGAGCGGGCGCGGCTGTTGTCACGAATCACCAACCGTGATCTCGGGCGGGCCATCAAAATGGCCGACACGCCCGAAGAAGAGGACGTCTCCGAGCGCGCGGTCGGACTCTTGCTGTTCAAGTCGCTCTTCGCAGAATCTTCTCCCGGAATGATCGGTCTTCTGACCGAACTGCTGGCTCGGGTCGACCGAGGGCAGGCCGAAGAGCTCATTCGCCTCTGGAGTTCGCTTATTCGTGACTGTGTCGCTTTTGCCGGTACCGGTCGCGACGATGATCTGGTGAATATCGATTTTCTGCCCGATATCAAGCGGCTTTCACGGCATTTTGAAGCCCCCGAGGTCGCCGCCGCCATGACCGACGCGCTCAAAAACACGCTTGCCGATTTCCGCCTCAACGTGCATATTCATACGGCGCTGGCGGCAATGGCGCTTCGACTCCAATCCTGCGTCCGAGCAACGGCCTAGAGTGAGTCGGGTGCGGGTCCCTGCGGAGAATGATCCATGGCAGAACTGTATGTTGTAGAATTCAAGGGTTCGCGGCGCGGGTACTATTACAATTCGTACCACCACGCCTTGCATGTCAGCGAACAGGTGATTATTCAGGTTGACCAGGGGGAAGATATCGGCGTGCTGGCCAAACGGATCGATACGGCCATCAGATTCAGTGACTCGGAAAAGCCCCGCTCAATTCTGCGCCCCGCCTCCAAAGAAGACCAGGCCCGGTTCGATCAGAATAGAATCAACGAACAGTTGTACAAGCGGGAAGTGATCGGGCTGGTGCGCCGACACGGGCTGATCATGAAGATAGTCGACTGCGAAATCCAGCACGACGGCCACAAGATCACGTTTTTCTTCACGGCCGATCACCGGGTTGATTTTCGTGGACTGGTGCGGGACCTGGCCTCGCGCTATCGCACCCGGATCGAACTGCGTCAGATCGGCGTGCGCGATGAAGCCCGCCGGGTCGATGGGTACGGGATCTGCGGTCGTCGCCAGTGCTGTAACACGTTCATCGGCGACTTTGCGCCCATTTCCACGTCCCACGCCCGCGAGCAGGATTTGAGTTTGAATCCGACTAAAATCTCCGGCAACTGCGGCCGCCTGTTGTGTTGTCTCCGATACGAGGTCGAACAGTATGCGGTCAACCGGAAACGATTCCCGAAGGTCGGGTCGACGGTGGAAACCGTGCATGGTCCGGGGACGATCGAGCGGATCGACTACTTCCGCGAAGAGGCGGTTCTGGTCAACGCCGAGGGCGTTTCCTTCCGGGCCAAGCAGGAAGAGATTGTCAGGGTGCAAGCCGCTCCGGGACGCGAGCCGCATGCCCGCCGAGTTATTGCCGAAGGAATCCCAACCAATGGCGAGATTTCTGATGAGGAAGCGCTCAAGCGTCTCGACGAACCCGAAGGTCTGAACTAATCTCTAACGGACATCATCATGCGCCAACCGTTCTACGTCACCACGCCGATTTATTATGTCAACGACCGCCCGCATATCGGGCACTCGTATACCACGATTGCCGCCGATCTGCTGGCGCGGATGCACAGATTGGCGGGTCGTCCTGCCTTCTTTCTGACCGGCACCGACGAACACGGGACGAAAGTCGCCGAAGCGGCGGCGGCCGCCGGGCTCAGTGAGATTGCCTTTTGCGACAAAACGGTTGAGACGTTCAAAAGCGCCTGGCGAAACCTCGATATCCGGTATGATGACTTCATTCGCACGACCTCGGACCGACACAAAAAAGCGGTTCTCAAGATTCTCGACGCCATGCGCGCGGCTAAAACGCCCGATGGCCGCGAGGTCGTGTATTCGGACTACTACGAGGGGCTTTACTGTCAGGGGTGCGAAAAATTCCTGACCGAGAAAGAATTGGTCGACGGACTCTGTCCATATCACAAGACTCAGCCGCAGAAACTCAAGGAAAAGAATTACTTCTTTCGCCTGACGGCCTTTGCGCCGGAGATTCGTCGACGGATTGAATCGGGAGAGTTGACGATATTGCCGGAAGAACGTCGCGCCGAAGTCCTCGGCCTGATCAATCAGGACCTTCCCGATTTTTCCCTTTCGCGTGAGCGGGTCAAGTGGGGGATACCACTGTCGTTTGATCCGAGCCAGGTTGCGTATGTTTGGGTGGATGCCCTCTCGAATTATATTTCTGCGATTGGCTACGCCGATGATCAGGCCACATTCGCCAAATGGTGGACAAATGGCGAAGTCGTTCACCTGATGGCAAAGGATATTCTCAAGTTTCACTGTTTGTACTGGCCGGCGATGCTGATGGCGGCCGGGTTGAAACTCCCGAATACCATCTTCCTGCACGGATTTTTCACGGTCGACGGCGAGAAGATGTCGAAATCACTCGGGAATTTCATTGATCCGAATGACATGATCCCCCAGTTTGGTCCGGATGGAACCCGGTACCTGCTGTTGACGCAATTTCCGTTCGGCATCGACGGCGATATTCAGGCCAAACGATTTGTTACCCAGTACAATTCCGATCTGGCGAACGATCTGGGGAATCTGGTTTCGCGTGTCGCCAAGTTGATTGAGACAAATTTCGACGGCAAACTCCCCCGGCCGCATAAGACCCTGCCGGGGCTTGACCAGCTGATTGGACAGGCCGAGGCGCTTCCGACTTCGGCGTACGAGCATTTCAGCCATTTCCGGATCACCCAGGGAATCGGTGAGACGATCGCACTGGTGCGGGCGGCGAACAAATTTTTCAATGATACCGCCCCCTGGATTCTGGCCCGCGAAGGGCGTATCGACGAACTCGGCGGCGTGCTTTATGCCTGTTGCGAGGTGATTCGCATCGTGTCAATCATGCTCACTCCGGTTATGCCGCGCAAAATGAGCGAATTACGGGCGGGGTTCGGCCTGAATGAATCTACTCTGACGCTGGAGCGCGCCCAGATATTCTTCGATCTCGTTCCGGGCACGCCGGTTAGGTTTGATAAGCCACTGTTTCCGCGGATTGAGGTGAAAACATCGTCCGAAATCAAAGCAGAGCCGTCAAGAGCGAAAGAGTCGGATAATCTGCTGGATATTGCTGAGTTCGCCAAAGCGGAATTGAGAGTGGCCAAAGTGCTCTCAGCCGAACGGGTGGCGGGGGCCGACAAACTGCTCAAACTGCAAATCGATCTCGGCGGTGAAACGCGCCAGATAGTCGCCGGTGTCGCCCAGTTCTACACGCCGGAGAAAATTGTCGGGATGAAGATTGTCGTGGTTGCCAATCTCAGACCGACGGTGATTCGCGGCGTGCAATCCAACGGCATGCTGTTGGCCGCCAAGTCCGGCTCACAACTGTTTGTGCTCACTCCCGAAGGGGACCTTCCGACCGGCGCCAAAGTCAGTTGATGATCGACTCGCACTGCCATCTCGATGACCGCAAGTACGAGGGGGACGTGCGCCGCATAGTCGATGAAGCGGTGCAGGCGGGAGTCTCAACCATCATCACGATCGGCACCGACCTCCGCTCGTCCGAAAAGGCGGTTGAATTCGCGCACCAGTTCGAGTCGGTCTATTCGACGGTCGGGGTGCATCCCCATGACGCGAAAACTTTCAACGCGCAAACCATGGATCGGTTCAGGGAATTGTCACGCGACAAACGGGTCTTGGCGATCGGAGAAATCGGCCTCGATTATTACCGCGATCTGTCACCGCGACCGATGCAAAAGCAGGTATTCGCACAACAACTGGCGCTGGCCGTGGAATTGAAACGGCCGGTGGTCATTCATACCCGCGAGTCGTTCGATGATACGCTGGCGATTGTA
The DNA here is from genome assembly GCA_041476705.1 of Candidatus Zixiibacteriota bacterium. Taxonomy (GTDB): domain Bacteria; phylum Zixibacteria; class MSB-5A5; order GN15; family FEB-12; genus JACRAV01. The sequence goes on along the minus strand of JBGOTX010000256.1, from coordinate 31 downwards.
GGTGATTTTGCCAAGAATCTTCCCGGCGGCG
>JBGOTX010000255.1:0-4009 GCA_041476705.1 Candidatus Zixiibacteriota bacterium | reverse complement strand
TGCAATTTGTGGCTGTAGGCAACCGGCTGGACCGGCCGATACCCCACGTCGGTGGCTCTCGGCGACCAGTAATACCAGATACCGGCGATGATCAGGATGGTCGCCAGTCCGCCGACATTCACGAGAATTATAGGAAGCTTGTTGGACCACTTCGGAAATATCTGCGCCACTCAGACCACCAAATGCTACTTTTTTCACAAGGAGGTGTTGACTGGATCCCCGTTGCTCAACTATGAAATCCCGGACCCAATGTTTTCATCAATCGCGTACATCGAAGGTCGAAAATATGCCTGCACGGCGTTCCTGTCAAATGATAATTGCATCGATTTCTCGACTGCATGGGCCCGAGAACCCCATTTTCGAGTCCGGTTTGCCGGTGAACAGTCGACCACTCCACTCCTCTATCATGTGCGATAAGATTCCCCCTACGAAATGAGATGGTCGAACATGATCGCGGTAAAGATAGCAAACAGATAGATGATCGAATATCCGAACAACCCGCGCGCCGTCCGTTCGGTCTTTTCGCGCTGGGCATCGAGACTCTTCTTTATGAACAGCCCGCCCAGAACAACCGCGATCACGAAATAGACCCAGCCGCTCCCGAACAGACGAAGGGAAAGACTCGCGGCCACCACGATGAATGAGTAGACGACAATCTGCCGCAGAGTCGAATCATCCCCCTTGACTACCGGCATCATCGGTAACTGCGCGCGCACGTAGTCGTCCTTGCAAAAGAGCGCCAGCGCCCAGAAATGCGGCGGCGTCCACAGGAAAACGATAAGAAACAAAAGCCACGGCAAAATCGCTGTCCCGCCGGTGGCGGCCGCCCAGGCGCCGACCGGAGCCATCGCTCCCGCCACCCCGCCGATGACAATATTCTGAACCGTGTTGGGCTTGAGCCAGAGCGTATAGAACAGACTGTAGAACAAAATCGTACCTACCGACATCGCCGCCGACAACCAGTTGAACCAGTATGCGAAAATCGCCGCGCCGACGATCCCGATCACGATCGCAAATACCAGCGCGTTGCGGGGGGTGATGCGGTTCATCGGGAGCGGCCGACGACTGGCCGTGCGAGTCATTTTAGCGTCGATCTCCCGTTCGAAATACTGATTGAGCGCGTTGGCGCACCCCCCGGTGAGATACAAGGCCAGCATCACCAGCGCAAACTTCCCCGGCTGAGATAGAAAGCTTCCCTCCACCACCAGCGCCGTAGCTCCCGTGAACAGGACCAACAGCATAATAGTCGGCTTGGTTAGCTGGAGATAATCAGAAGGCAGAGTCCACATACTGTCTATTTTCTTTCCGTGTTCATAAGGCGACCAATATATACGCCGTCCGGTGATACGCCAACCACCGTCTCGTGCAATTGCAACAAGCGACGAAATAGTATGGGCCGGTAATCATCGTGTCGCGCTTGATGGTCGCGCGTATTTTCGCCGAAACATGACTCCACATTGTCAATTGTAGGGCGCCGGGAGAGAGACGATCTTCAGATTTTAGTCAAGAAATTGATTTGGGGCCCTTCTTTGGCGATAACGCTATTATAATGATATGTCCACAACGCCTGTGGATTCCTGTTGATAACCAAAATTCATAACCATAAGACACTACCAGACAGTAAGTTAATTGATTGCCATTTGTGAACATACCCTACGTCGTTGGGGTGTCACGATTGAACATTGGCTAATCGACTACTATACTTGAGATTACAGAAACTTGATTATAAGGTTTCGGGCTTCGTGAAATGAGGGACAAACCTCCCGCCCTTTCCCGTATTTACGTACTCTTATATCTTCCAAGCGAATAGGAAAATTCCCGGAAAAACACTATTTTTTGTGGTCTCCACAATCCGACCCCCTATATCTTGTGGCCCTCGCTCGGAACCGGCCTCACTGACGACCTGTTGGTCGCCCGATCGGTTCGAGACATCTGGCAGGAAGCCAGCTCTGAGCGGGGTAGATGTAGACAGGACCTTAAGAGCAAAACTATAGATAAGACCTGCCCCTCACACATGGATTGGTGTGCTCTGTCACGGCAACCTTGGGCAGGACGGGAGGACATGTGAAGATACCCAGGTACTTCACCAGAGAGGGAGAATCTCCCTACAGCAAGATTCGATTTGCCGTACGATCATCAGAAATCCGCAACCCCGACGGCTCGACCGTCTTCAAGCTCGAGAATATCGACGTACCGGAGGCATGGTCTCCGGTGGCCGTCGATATTCTCGCGCAGAAGTATTTCCGCAAGGCGGGGGTGCCGGTTGTCGATGAGTTCGGCAAGACCGTGCTTGATGACGATGGCCAACCCAAAACCGGCGGCGAAACCGATGCCCGCCAGGTGTTTCACCGCCTGGCCGGATGCTGGCGCCACTGGGGCGAAAAGCACGCCTACTTTGATACGCCGGCCGATGCGCAGGCATTCTACGATGAACTCTGCTTCATGCTCGCCAAGCAAGTGGCGGCCCCCAATTCTCCGCAGTGGTTCAACACCGGCCTGCATTTCGCCTACGGCATTTCCGGGGTCCCTCAGGGACATTTCTATGTCGATCCGACCACGCACGTGCTGACGGAAGCCAAAAACGCCTACGAGCACCCTCAGCCGCACGCCTGCTTTATTCAGTCGATCAGAGATGATCTCGTGAACGACGGCGGGATCATGGATCTCTGGTTGCGCGAAGCCCGCCTGTTCAAGTACGGCTCCGGCACCGGCACCAACTTTTCATCGATTCGCGGCGAAGGCGAGCCGCTCTCCGGGGGCGGGCAGTCGTCGGGACTCATGTCGTTTCTGAAGATCGGCGATCGTGCGGCCGGCGCGATCAAATCCGGCGGCACCACCCGACGCGCCGCCAAGATGGTCTGTCTGGATCTGGATCACCCCGACGTCTTGCAGTTCATCGACTGGAAAGTGGTCGAAGAACAGAAAGTCGCCGCGCTGGTGGCCGGGTCCAAGATCATCAAGTCGCAACTCAAGGCCATCTTCACGGCTACCCGCATCACCAATGACGACGGCGAATCCGTCCTCCAGACCGACCCAAACAAGAACGAAAAGCTCAAGCAGGCGCTTCGTACCGCCAAGCGGTTCGCGGTTCCGCTCCAGTATGTCAAAAAGGTCCTCGAGCTCGCCCAGCAGGGGATCAAGGAAATTGATTTCATCGAGCTTGATACCAATTGGGACAGCGATGCTTACCTGACCGTGTCCGGTCAGAACTCCAATAACTCGGTGCGCATACCCAACGAGTTCTTCGAGCGTTTGCAGACGCGCGAAGACTGGATGCTTCGTGACCGAACCGACCATCGCCCGATCAGGTCAATCCCCGCCCGCGAGTTGTGGGATAAGGTCTGCTATGCGGCCTGGGCCTGTGCCGATCCGGGAGTACAGTACGATACGACCATCAACGAGTGGCATACCTGCCCCGAAGACGGCCGGATCAACGCCTCCAATCCCTGCTCGGAGTACATGTTCCTCGATGACACCGCCTGCAATCTGGCCTCGATCAATCTGGCAACCTTCGTCGCTGACGACGGCGGCTTCGATATCGACGGCTACCTGCACGCCGCCCGGCTATGGACGATGGTGCTCGAAATTTCGGTCCTCATGGCGGCGTTTCCTTCGCGCTCGATTGCCCAGAAGAGTTATGAGTTCCGCACCCTCGGTCTGGGGTACGCCAATCTGGGTACCGTGCTGATGCGCATGGGCATTCCGTACGACTCGCCGCGCGGCTATGCCTGGTGCGGCGCGCTCACGGCGCTGTTGACCGGACAGGCGTATGTCACGTCGGCGGAGATGGCCAAGGAACACGGCGCGTTTCCGGGATTCTATCGCAACCGTGACCACATGTTGCGGGTCATTCGCAATCACCGTCGCGCCGCCTGGAATGCCGAAAAATCCGAATACGAAGGACTCACCATCAAGCCGACCGGCATCAACGCCGCCTATCTGCCCGACGACATTGTCCAGCGGTCGCGCAAATGCTGGGACAAGGCGCTGGAATTCGGCGAAGTCTACG
>JBGOTX010000254.1:0-4019 GCA_041476705.1 Candidatus Zixiibacteriota bacterium | reverse complement strand
CGAAGAGAAGAAACCACCATGAATGGTGGGCCACCAAGGCAAAGAGAGAAGACGAGGAGAGATTGCTTCGGTCGCCTGAGAAGGCGACGCTCGCAATGACGGGTTGGTGGTGACTCCTCGGTGAGCTCAGGGTGACGAAGGAAGAAGATGTCGAAACCGCAGGGGTTTCGACCTACGAAGAAGATAGATCACCGGATCAACGGGAAAGACAATGGTAAGAAGGAAACAGAAGAACGTGAAGAGTGCGACGGCGCAGCTCGAGTTCGATTACTCCTCCCATCCGGCGGCGAAGATGGAAGAAGCAGTCGTCAGAAATCTCAAGAAGAACACCGGCAAGACACTCGAAGAACTAGCCAAGCTTCTCAAGAAGCAGAATATCAAAGAAAAGAAACAGGCGATAAACTGGCTGAAAGAAAAACATCAGCTTGGGCCGATACAAGCGGCGTTTGTTTATGAATTGTCGTTCGGGAAAGGGAGTCTCAAGAATCAGAACCCGCAGTTGCTGGTCGACTCGCAGTTTGCGGGCGCCAAAGCGGACCTTCGCCCGGTCTACAACGCGCTGGTCGCCCTCTGTCTCAAACTGGGGACTGATATCGCGATCAGGCCGGGGAAGAGCATTGTTCCGATTTATCGGACGCACGTCATTGCGCAGATCAAGGCGTCGACCAATACCCGAATTGATCTGGGTCTGGCGTTGGGGAAGACCAAGGCGACCGGCCGATTGATCGATACCGGCGGGTATATCAAGGGGGACCGGATCACGCACCGGATTCCGATTTCCACGAGGTCGGATATTGATAGTGAAGTCAAGAAGTGGCTTGCGGTGGCATATGAAAGTGATGGCGATAAGAAGTGAATTTCGGTTTGTTGCGTGGGTATGAAGCGAGGTTGCTTCGTCGCTCCGAGGACCCTTCGATAAGCTCAGGGTGAAGAGAAGAAAGATGTCGAAACCACAAGGGATTTCGACCTACAAGGCTCGACAGCCCCAAGGCATGGGGCACCAAGGCGAGGAGCCGTCAAGCCGGGAGGCATGACGGCACGAGATAATTCATCAAGGAGGTTGTTGTGAGATTTCGAAGTTCAAGTAGCAGGTCGGCGGGGTGGATGGTCGCGCTATTTTTGACCGCAATACTGATCAGTGCGGTCGGGTCGGCGATGGCGCAGGATGTCAAGAAAGTCGATCCGTGGGCGGATTACCGATTCCTTCTCGGCGAGTGGGTGGCCGACAATCCGGGAGATCAGGGGAAAGGGGAGTGCAGTTTCTCGCTGGACCTTCAGGACAAAATCATGGTGCGCAAGAATCACGCCGACGCACCGGCTTCGAAAGATCGACCGGCCACGGTCCACGACGATTTAATGATCATGTCCCGGTCCGGTGACGCAGTCAAGGCGGAGTATTACGACAGCGAAGATCATCTGATCAATTACACGGTGACTATCTCGTCTAATAAAGATACGCTCATATTTGTAAGCGAGGTGAGTCCGCAGGCGCCGAGGTTCCGGCTTGCGTATGTCAAGGCCGGTGACAGCAAGCTGGCGGGGAGTTTCGAGTTTGCGCCGCCGGGGAAACCGGAAGCGTTTTCGCCGTACTTGAAGTGGACGATGAGCCGGAAGTAGCTTTTTTCGCTAAAATATCGGCGATCATGCGGCATTTTGGTGTGGCCGGAACGGGTCATTTCGGTTACCTTGAGAGGCATGAGTAATCATTCTTCTGAGCTTGCTGATCGAGTGGCCGCCCACGAAAAGTCCGGTGTGGAAATTGCCGCGCGGGTGCACCGGGGTCCGCATGTTGAGGCGGTGCATTATGCCTCGGCAGTGGTGGTCGACAGCAAGGGGCGGGTGACGCACTATCTCGGTGATCGGAACCTGATCACCATGATGCGGTCATCCATAAAACCGTTTCAGGCGCTCCCTCTGGTTATGCTGGGAGCCGCCGACAAGTATGGATTCACGAATAAACAATTGGCCGTAACCTGTGGCTCTCACAGCGGCACGGATGAGCATGTTGAAACTGTTCTGGCCAACTTAAAGGCGGCGGGGAATGCGCCGACCGATTTGGATTGCGGGTGCCACGTTCCGATATTCATGCAGACAAGCAGGAAGTATCCGACCCGCGGAGAAGATCACGACCCGCTTCGTCACAACTGCTCTGGCAAACATTCCGGTTTTCTAGCGTTGGCAAAGTTCCTTGGCGATCCGGCGAGCGAGTACCTTAATCCGACCAGCCGCACCCAACTGGCCGTTCGTAAAGCGCTGGCTGAGGCGTGCGAGTATCCCGAGGAAAAGTTGGTTCATGCGATCGACGGGTGCAGTGCGCCGAATTATCCATTGCCTCTATACAATCTGGCGCTTGGATTCAGAAAATTCGCCAATGCGGAGGGACAGACCGAGGGGATGCGCGCGGCTTTCCGCCGACTCAAGAACGCAATCACCGAGTACCCGCACATGGTGTCGGGTGAAAAGCGATTCGATTTGAACCTCATGCGCTCATTCCCCGGCAATGTGGTTTGTAAGGGTGGGGCGGAGTCGTTGCAGGGGATAGGATTTTCCGAGCCGAAGATCGGTCTGGCTGTCAAAGTGCACGATGGCAGTCCGCGGGCGCTGGCGGCCATTTGTGTCGAGATATTAATACAGCTTGGGCTGATTTCGGATATCAACGCATTTCCGCACCTACAGCAATATGTGAGACCGGAGATACGCAACAATCGCGACCGGCTGACCGGTAATATTGTGACCGACTTTACCCTGCACAAGGTGGAGTGAATTGTGGATCACGGTAAACACCCCGTCAATCACCTGGGACTACGGTACCATCGATTGAAAGTCAAAGACGTGACCTAACCGCCCGTCTGTGTTTTGTTGGTGTCGATTACTAACCACAGTTCAGGGAGGTAGTGATGAAAAGTCTGCGACAACCGGTCGAACCGTTTCGGATCAAATCAATCGAGCCGATTCGACTTTTGAGCCGCGCCGAGCGTGAAGCGAAAATAAAAGCCGCGGCCTACAATATATTCAAGCTGGACGCCCGGGATTGCTATATCGATTTGTTGACCGATTCCGGCACCGGGGCGATGTCCAACGCCCAATGGGCGGCGATCATGATGGGGGATGAATCGTACGCCGGAGCGGATTCGTTCCGCCGGTTCGAAGCGGCCGTGCAGTCGATTTTCCGCAAGAAGAAGGTTATCCCGTGTCATCAGGGGCGGGTGGCGGAGAATCTGATGTTCAGCACGATTCTCAAGAAGGGTCAGTACGTGCTGAACAATACCCATTTTGACACGACGCGCGGAAATATCCTGCACAAGGGAGGCGTGCCGATCGATCTGCCGTGTAAAGAGTCCGACTCCGAAGCTCCGCTGGCGTTCAAGGGGAATATGGATATTGTCGGGTTGGAGGAGTTTATTGCGAAACACCGGCGCGAAGAGATCGCCATGGTGATGATCACGGTCACCAATAATACGGCGGGGGGGCAGCCGGTGTCGATGGCGAATATCAGAGAAGTGTCGGAGATTTGCCACCGGTACAAACTTCCGTTCTACTTCGATTGCGCCCGGTTTGCCGAAAACTGCTGGTTTGTCAAGCAGAAGGAGCCGGGGTACGAACAGATGAGTGTTCGGCAGATCGCGGCGGAGATGTTTGACTTGTGCGATGGCGTGATGATGTCGGCTAAGAAGGATGGTTTGGCGAACATTGGCGGATTCATTTCACTGGATGACGAAGAGTTGTATGGAAAGTTAGCCGAGCTGCTTGTGCTGATAGAAGGATTCCCAACCTATGGCGGTTTGGCAGGCCGCGATCTTGAAGCGCTGGCCGTGGGACTGGAGGAAGTGCTCGACGAAGAGTATCTCAGGTATCGAATCAATCAGGTGGCGTATCTGGGCGCGAAGATGAAAGAGGCCGGGTTCCCGATCATCGAGCCGACCGGCGGACACGCCGTGTTTATCGATGCCGGAAAATTTCTGCCGCATATTCCGGCGGAACAATTTCCTGGGCAGGGGGTGACGATCGGTCTTTACGTT
>JBGOTX010000253.1:0-4022 GCA_041476705.1 Candidatus Zixiibacteriota bacterium | reverse complement strand
AGGTGTCTGGACTTCATCCCGAAGGATCGAAGTCGACAGGCCGACCGGAATCATCTGACCCCGGGCATTGAGTATATCAAACTCACGGCGCGGATGCTCAAGTCCCCGCTCAATCCCGTCCAGCAGACAGCGGGCCAGCTCGGGCATACGCTCGGCGAATACCTGTGAGCACGGCAGTCCGCGCACATGTTCCTCGCCATATCCCAGAATTCGCTCGGCGGTTCGGTTGAAATAAATGATGCTTCCCAGATGGTCGATGGTCAACAGCCCGGAATTCAGGTGTCTTAGGATGTCGTCGGTCTCCAGACGGGCGCGCTTGAGCGCAAGCGAAGCATCCGCCAGCTTTTGATCCTGCGAGCGCAGGCGATAAGCCAGCATACCCGAAATAAACGCCACCAGATAGAAAATAAGGATGTGCAGAAGTACGGAATAGAACAGCGAGCCCTGCGTCGAAAAGATCGTATCCAGCGTCTGCAGATCGGACTCGGCTGATCTGCTTAGACCCAGCCAGACGACAAAGGCGTAGGCACCCGATACCGTCGATGCCAACACCAGCGTTCCCACCAGCTCGTACACCAGCGCCGCGGATACGATTGTCAGAATAAAGAGCCCCAGAAAGGGCGAATTGATATTGCCGGTGGTGAGAATAACCCCGGACTCAATGGCAATCTCCGCCAGAAATTGCAGAGTAATCAACGTGGGAACGACCAGATGAAGCCCAATCCGATCGGAAAACGTCACCGCCAGCGCCATACCGAGCGTCAGGATGGAATAAAGAATAAACAGGACCTGAATGTAGCCGGGAAAGTGCATCCAAAACGCGACGACCGTAAGCAAAATGATATAGGTCGCCATGCGAAATGGCAGAAACCAACGAAGCCCGGTTTGTTGTGGTTGGTGTTCCATCAGCGAAAACGACGCCGTGGCGCGGCGCCGTTCTCCTTTCGTCATCTTGTTACCACCGGCGGGGCCGAAGCCGGCGATCTCTCCGCCCGATGGGTATTCAAATCTTGCCGATGATATCAAACATGGGCAGGTACATGGCGATCAGAATGCCACCGATGACCGCACCCATGAACACGATGATCACCGGCTCGATGATCGAGGTCAGCGCCGCAACCGCCTCATTGACTTCTTCGTCGTAAAAATCCGCGATCTTGTTGAGCATCTCGTCGAGACCGCCGGTCTTTTCACCGACGCCGATCATCTGGATCACCATAGGCGGGAACACCCCGGTTTCTTTGAGCGGACCGGTAATTGTTTCACCCTCGGCGATCGCCAACACCGACTTGTTGATGGCGTTCGCCACGACCATATTGCCCGACGTCTTGGCCGTGATTTCCAGCGCTTCAAGAATCGAGACGCCCGACGACAACAGCGTGGAGAGCGTTCGGGTAAACCGGGCGACCGATGACTTTCGCACCAGCGTGCCCAGAATGGGTAATTTCAACAGTATCTTGTCCCAAATAAGGGCGCCGCCCGGCGTCCGTTTCCAATAGAGAAACGCAACAATCAGTCCTACCAGACCGATTCCAAGATACATGAGGTTGGCCTTGAGAAAGTTCGAGAGGCCCATCACAATTTGGGTCGGCGCCGGAAGCTCGGATTTCACCTGCGCAAACATTTTCGCGAAGACCGGTACGATGAAGGTCAGCATGGCGAACGTCACGCCGAAGGCAACGACCACGATCACCGACGGGTACACCATGGCGCCTTTCACCTTCCGGATCAGCTGATCGGCCTTTTCGCGGTAGACGGCCAGGCGGATCAAAATGGCGTCCAGCGCGCCGCCGACTTCGCCCGCCTCCACCATGTTGGTGTAGAGCTGGTCGAAAATCTTCGGGTGGCGCGCCAGGGCTTCCGACAACGTCGAGCCGCTCTGAACCGAATCGCGCACTTTGTTAATGATCTTGGCGAATTCCTTATTCTCGTTTTGCTGAGCAAGGATATCCAGACACTGCACCATGGGCAGACCGGCGCCGATCATGGTCGCAAACTGGCGGGTGAACCGGGTGATTTCGATGCGTTTGATGCCGGTGCCGAATTTGATTTCGATATCCGGCGCCTTCTTGGAGATCGATGACACCAGAATCCGGTTTTGACGAAGAATGCGCTCCACCTCCGGTCGGTCCTTGGCCTTCATCGTTCCCTGGACCGGAGCTCCAGCCAGCGTCTTGCCCTTATAATCAAAGACTGGCATGACGATATTCCTTTCTCATCGAACCGCTTACGAGTACGCCGGCGCTTTCTGGCGCTGGAGCATTTCGGACAGCTCCTGCTGATTGTGGCTGTACCCCATGGCGTCGTTAATACTGATCTTTCCGGACTGATATAGTTCGGACAGCGATTGATTCATCGTCTTCATCCCGAATTTCTGCCCCGACTGAATCATCGAATAAATCTGGTGGACCTTATCGTCGCGAATGATCGCCCTGATAGCCGGGGTCACGACCAGCACTTCGATCGACATCACCCGTCCCCCGCCAACTTTCGGGATGAGCGTCTGACTCACGATGGCCTGCAGAGAGAACGACAGCGATACCCGCACCTGCTCCTGTTGCGTGGACGGGAAGGCGTCGATGATCCGGTTGATGGATTCAGCCGCGGAATTGGTGTGCAGGGTGGCAAACGCCAAGTGCCCCGTCTCCGAAATCGATAGGGCCGCCTCGATTGTCTCCAGGTCGCGCATTTCACCCACCAGCACCACGTCCGGGTCTTCGCGCAGGGCGTATTTCAGCGCCGAGGAGAAGGTCGGGGTATCGGAATACACTTCGCGCTGATTGACTAGCGCCATTTGGTGACGATGCAAATATTCGATCGGGTCTTCCACCGTGATGATATGCACCGGCCGCTCGCGATTGATTTTGTCGATGATGGCCGCCAGGGTGGTCGATTTGCCCGAGCCGGTCGGCCCGGTGACCAACACCAGACCACGAGGTAAGCGGGAGAATTCGGAAATCACCTTGGGCAGGCCGAGTTCCTCGAATGTTCTAACTTTGTACGGTATCTGGCGCAGGGCCACCGCCACGTTGCCGCGTTGCATGAACATGTTGGCGCGGAACCGACTCATCGACTCAATACCGAAGCTGAAATCAAGCTCCCAATTCTGCTCGAATTTCATTTTCTGTTTCTCGTTGAGCATCGAATACGCGATCTTTTTGATGTGTTCCCCGGTCAACATATCATGATTCATGCGCGCCAGCTTGCCGTCAATACGCACCACCGGCGGCGATCCAACCGTCAAATGGAGGTCCGAAGCTCCCATTTGCACCATCTGCTCGAGCAATTCTCGAAGCGTTACCATTTCAACTCCTTACCATACCAATAGCCGGTTAGCGGGCGAGACGGGGTCTTTGTCAGATTATCGGATGGAGCGGGAAATTCTTGACTGAAATCCGACCCTATTTGGTCGGTAACTGCTTGGGTCTCAGAGTGTTCTTGACACGCCGGGCGGGCGGTCAGGGACGGGGCGGGGTATCAGGCCGACGTAACCGCAAAGACCTCTTCAAGATCAACGAAACCCTGTTTCATCTTTTCGATGGCCGACATGCGCAAGCTGAACATCCCCTCGGAGAGCGCAATCTGCCGGATCTCCGTATCCGAGGCCTTGTGCAAAATGGCCTGCTCCAGGGCGTCGGTGATAGGCATAACTTCGTAGATGCCGGTTCGTCCCGACTTTCCGGTGTTGTTGCATTCACTGCACCCAACACCGCGAAACGCCCGAATCCCCTTGAGCGTCTCCGCCGTCATCTTCAAACTCTCCACTTGTTCGGCGGTCAGATTGACTTCCTGCTTGCATGCCTGGCAAATTTTGCGGGTCATACGCTGAGCCATGATCAGTTTGGTGGCCGAAGCAACCAGGTAGTACGGCACCCCCATATCGATGAGACGGGTGACGGACGATGGGGCGTCGTTGGTGTGCAGAGTAGAGAAGACGAGGTGACCGGTCAGCGCCGCTTTGATGGCAATTTCTGCGGTCTCGCTGTCACGAATTTCACCGACCATGATGATATCGGGTTCCT
>JBGOTX010000252.1:0-4028 GCA_041476705.1 Candidatus Zixiibacteriota bacterium | reverse complement strand
CCAGATCGAACAGTTTGCCGTCCGCGACATACCGGTTCATCGACGCGGAATTATCGAACAACACGATCGCCGAGACACTCGCATGCGATCCGGCTGATCCGCCTTTGGTGGTTGGTCGGGCAAAGGCCAGTACGACCGCCAGTATGAGGAGAGTACGGACAATGAGCAGAAGCAGCTGCCGAATTTTGAGGCGTCGGACCTGCCGGCGTTGCATTGCCTTGAGATGCCGGAGCGATGAAAACTCCACCACCTTTACTTTCCGACGCGAGAACAGATGGATGATCAACGGAATGACAGCCGCCACGGCGGCGAAGAGCATCGTGGGATTAAGAAAGTTCAGCATCGGCTACTGTGTATACGGCGTCTGCAGGTACCGGCGCGCTTCCTGCTGGGTGTAGTGGGCCGAAGCGCCTGATATCACAGAGGTATAGAAGTCACGGGCGACTTCGCGTTCGCCGCGAAGATCGGCGGCCTTGCCCAACCAGAGACGAATGATGCCGCGATAAAACGGCCGGGCCTCGATAAAATCCGCCAGTTGGAGCGCGGCCATGGCGTTTGATTGGTCATCGAGCCCCAGAAACGCCATCCCCAGCCACATTTGCTCGGTCGGCAGGACTTCGTTCTTGACGGCCCGCGCTTGAAACGCCGCCACCGCGTCCTGAAAAAAAGGTATCGCTCTGGTCTGCACCGCTCGCTCCGACGAATGCAGACACAACTGCCCGACGACAACTTTGGCTTCGGGCATCGCCGGTCCGGCCAATGCTGAGGCCAACTGCGTCAATATCTCCCGCGCTCCGGAGGTGTCACCGGCAAACAACCTGTTCAGACCCAGATTCATCACGATCAATTGACTACTTGTGTCGCGCGTCTGGGCGTTCTCTAGAGCGATCCGGGCTGAATCATATACGCCGTTCATCATCTGGTATCCGGCATAGGCCACCCATGCGGACGACGATGAATCGGTTTTCAGGCATGCCCGCTGAGCATTGGTGGCGCCGTAGTAGTCGCCGCTGTTAAAATAGGCGCGCGCCAACAGCGGCAGGGCGCGAAGGGAGTCGACGCGGGAAGCGGCCGCGGCCTCCATACGGTGCGCATACCGGAGCATCCCCCCATAGTCAAACATGGCTTCGGCGCGTTCGGCATAATACTGGTATTCCGTCGACTTGATGCGTACGGTATCGATCCAGGTGAGCCATTCCTTTTCCAAGTCGGCAACCGGCTTTGCGTATACCTGTTCGATCGAGGCCTGAAGGTTCAGATCGTCGGCCTTGTTGTACAGCGTCAGCAATCGTTCCAGCGAATACTTGAAGATCAGATACTTAACGAACGTGGCCGAGGTGATATCGGACACGCGAGGATCGCCGGTGAAATAGGCATGTGAATTCAACAACGGCGTGAGCGGTCGCGCCTTGCCGGTCTTGACCAATTCCTTCATCTCATCGATTCCCAGCCCTCCGAAATTCGCCAGGCCGTCGGCCAGAAACGCCGGCGCGTACCCATATTGGCGATAAACCGCCAACAGCATCAGTACAAACGGATCGGCCGAATTGGCATTGGTCGTGTACACCACGTACGCCGTTCCGCGCGTGGGATCGACAACCTGGCCAAATCGCTCATCCCAGATGACCGAGGCGATCGGAGCGGGGCACAGGTAAATGGAATACTTGCCCGGCACGTTGAACTTGATCATGCCGTCAAACTGATCGTACTCCGACTCAAACATTCCTTTGACCAGATTCCAGAAAAAATCGCCGTGAGTGTTCTTGAGAAAATACAGGTCGGTATGGGCGGTCGGATTGAACTGAAACTTATCCAGCGGAGCGCTGGTGACCTTTATGTCACGGTCGGCTACGCGCGCGCGCTTGATCGGCCGCACACTCACCGAATAGGTTGAGCCGTTCTTGCCGTTCAAGTTCGGTAGCGTCAACGGCAATCCGAATTCGCTGGTCACGTCGCGGGCGGCGGTGGCAGCCGGCTGAGTGGCAGTCACCGCTTGCACGGAATAGGAAACCGAGTTGCTGTCGATTCGGCTGACCCGTACTTCAATCGACACCACGGCCATGAATCCCACCGCCGGGATGTCCTTGACGACATCGGCCGTATCAGTGTACAACACCACATCTCTATTATTGGCCGTGTCGCGCTGGGAAACGGCAAAGGCAAACTTGACGGCATCCGCGGCGTTCACGTGAACGCCCCAAGCCAGGAAAAGACCGACAGATAGGTACAGGAGTAGTTTCATAGTTGTCTATTATACGGGATTAAGGACAAAAGGTAAACGATAGACCGGTCAGATCTGGTCGTCGAGGACCAACCGACCGTCCCTGAGCACCGGCAGAACGGGAATACTGTCGATCTCGGCCGCCAACTCGAGATCCCTCTCGAAGCCAAGCGATTCCAGATACCGTCCATGTTCGCCCTGGCGAATCGTCTGTTTGATGGCGGTTTTGTTACTGCGGTAGAGCAAAATGGCCAGCGAGGCGGCGTCGTTAAGTCCCAGCTCCCGCTTGTGCACGGCTGAAATCAGATGCAACAGCATGCCGCCACACAGCGTGTCTTCGATGGAAAAATTTCCCTCGCGACCGGAGCAGATCACCACCAGATCGCGGTCATCGGCGGCGACACGGGCGGCCACGGTTGACACGTTGACAAGCGCGCAAGAAATCACCGCCGCTGCCTTGAGCCCCCTGGCGAAGACCGGCGTCCCATTGGTGGTCGTGAGAATGACAAACTTGCCGCCGACCGTATCGGCGGTGAATTCGGCCGGCGAGTTGCCCAAGTTGAAATTTTCTATCTTGATGCCGTCCCGCTCTCCGGCCAGCACGACATTTTCGCTTCCGATCTTGGTCCGGACTTCCCCTGCTTCTCCCGGCTCATCAACCGGGATCACCCCTTTGGCGCCGGCGTTGAGCGCCGCGCAGATCGAGGTCGTGGCGCGGAGGACGTCGATAACCACCACCGTTCGGTTTTCGCAGGCAATTCGGCCCAACTGAACAGGAGTCAGATATAACTCAACCTGCATGCGTGGCCTCACCGATGACTCGCCTGCTTATAAAATGGCGGCTTCACTACCGTGGCCGGATGCCTCGCGTCTCGAATAATAATCTCAACTGTGGCGCCGATTTTAGATTTGTCGGACGGCACATACCCCAGCGCGATCGGCTTCTGCAGTGACGGCGAAACCGTCCCCGATGTCACTTTGCCGATAATACCGCGCTCATCGGCGATATCGTATCCGTGTCGGGGAAACACCTTCCCTTCAAGCTCAAGACAGACTAATCGTCGCGACGGTCCCTCTTCTTTCTGTTTCCTGATTACCGGCGCGCCGATATACTCTTTGGTGAAATCGACAATCCACGACAACCCGGCCTCGACCGGTGTAGTCGACTGATCGATGTCATTTCCATAGAGCGCCATTTTCATCTCCAGACGGAGCGAGTCGCGCGCCCCCAGACCAATCAGCTCCATCCCGTGCGCCGCACCGGCCGTCATCACGGCTTGCCACACCCGCGAGCACCGGTCATTGGGGATATACAACTCAAAGCCATCCTCGCCGGTGTACCCGGTGCGCGAGAAAAGCATCTCCTCGCCGCCGACCTTCGCAACGGCGCACGTATAGTACGGCATCGGCTCCAGGTCGTACTCGGTCAGCCGCGCCATCACTTTCTGGGCGTTCGGTCCCTGAATGGCCAATAATCCCAACTCCTGAGAGCGGTCAATCAGCGAAACACTCCCGGTCCGGTGTGACGACAGCCACTCGAAATCTTTTTCGATATTCGACGCATTCACCACCAGAAAAAATCGATCAGCGAGTCGGTAGACCAAAAGATCATCGACTATCCCTCCTTCAGGGTACGTCATGCAACTGTACTGAATCTTACCGGGGGCAAGCGCCGCAACATTATTGGTCGTTACCTTCTGGAGAAACTCAAGCGCTCCGGCTCCGGAGACTTCAAATTCCCCCATGTGCGACAAATCGAACAGCCCGACATTCTGCCTCACAGCCAGGTGTTCGCCGGTGATCCCCT
>JBGOTX010000251.1:0-4044 GCA_041476705.1 Candidatus Zixiibacteriota bacterium | reverse complement strand
GCCAAAACCACGAGCTCGGTTCCGTCCGCTATTCGAAGAGGACAGACGGCCATGAACGGCTGGTCGAGTTGAGGGCCAAACAGACGGGTCAAAATCTGACGGTTGGCCGGCTGATATTCTTCCAGCGCTCTGGTCACTTCCGCCCGACCAACTGTGCTGATACATCCGGTTTCCGAGGCGGCCCGACCGATGCCTCCCTCTCCCTCATTGATCGCGAGTCCGGTGACCGAACGTTCATTGACCTGTACGGCTTCACGAACCCGCCACCGCCTGTCCTGCCCCTGATGCATGACGAGGATGGCGGTCCCATCCGGAAACGCCGGCACGAGGACCTCGACGAACGCGTCGGGTGAAATCGCCTTGCCCGATGAATCCGGATTCAGCAAATGCATGATGCGGTCAAAACCGGTTCGTTGCGACAGCGCGCGCCGTTCCGCCTGCACAAAATCCACGGCCAAAGCGGCCAGACGCGCGATCACTTCAAGCGTGCGCAAAGAGGGCTCATCGACGGCAATGCCGCTGGAATCCCGGCGAAACAAAATGGCCTCAGGAGCGTGATCGCCGCCCAGCGACATGACCAGCGTGGCCGCGACGATGCGATCCCGGCCGGTTTCATCGGTCGCTTCCTGATTGATAAGAAGCGGTTTGTGGCGATCAATCGCTTCGATCAGCGCCGTCTTATAACTTTCCGACACCTCTCCTAACGAGGCGCTGTGAGCCAGAAATTCAAACCGACCACTGCGAATACTGCACAGATGCACGTCGGTACTCTCAAACGAGCCCGCCAGCGCGCGACAAAACGCCCCCAGCGGGTCCGGTGCGGCCAGCGAGGCCACCGCCGCGCCGACCCGATCGTGAAGCGACTGCAACTGGGTGTGCAGGCGATCGCGATCAGCGCGCAGTAAAGTCAGCTCGCGACCAAGACGGGTGGCGCGAATTCGCTCAGCCAGCCATTCGGCCACCGGCGTCAAATATCGGGCGTCGTTGCGGTCGAACCGATGCACCTCATCCGAAAAAAGCAAAAGTCCGCCGATTTTCTCCATGCCGGCGATTAGAGGCAAAACCAGCACGCATCGAAAACGCGATGGTTTCGTCTCACCCGAGCGGCCGACAAAATCAAATCCCGACGCCACAATCGGCTCTCCAAGCTCAACCGCCTGGCTGACTATATTTCGCTCCAGCGGATAATGCTCAAGGGCCGCGATTTCTTCTTTGACGAGGCCGAGCGACGCGGTGAGCACAAACTGTCGGCGCGAACGATTGGCCAGGAAAATGGCCCCGCAGGTTCCGGACGTATGACCGGCCATCTCACGCAGAGCAATATTCAGCAGTTCGAGAAGTTGATACGGTTGACGGGCATCGTGCTGGAGGTTTTCAAGTACGCGAAGCTTCCGCTTGCGTTTCTGAAGTTCGTTCCCCTCATCGCTCCAGAACTGCTCGTGCCGGACAATTCCTACACTGCACAGAAGCATACCGGCGATCAAAGCGGCCAACTGTAGAACATCGGCAATCAGATATGCCGAGGGCACGAACAAGTCGGCATAGTTTTGACCAAGCCGGACCACCTGCCAGACCAGTGCGATGATCACCAGCAGGACGCCGCTCACGAAAGAGGAACGGCCCCGGCGATTGCGCACCCCGAACAGATCGAGTTGCGCCACGGCATAGGCGGCGGCAAAAACCGTGGCGGCAAGCAAAATGAAAGTGACCAGACGACCGGACATCAATTGGGCTCCGCAATTTCACCGTGAAGAGTAAAGGCGTCGGCGGCCGTCACCCGAATCGGCGCCACCGATCCGACCGGAATCCCGTCTCCCTTGAACAGCACCGTCTTGTTCCCCTCGGTCCGGCCTCGACGATAAACGGGCGAACGCCGGGAATCCCCCTCGACAAGCGACATACGAATCTGACCCACTTCGCGCTGGTTCATCTCGTAGCTGATCTGCTGTTGCATCTTGATCAATCGATTAAGCCGCCGGATTTTATCTTCCTCGGGTACATCGTCGTCCAGTTTAGCGGCCGTCGTGCCCGGACGGATGGAATAGCGAAACATGAAAGCGCTGTCGTACCTGACCCGGTTCACCATATCAAGCGTCTGCTCATACTCTCCCTCGGTCTCGGACGGAAATCCGACAATAAGATCGGTCGTAAGAGTGGCATAAGAAAGTCTCTGGCGGATGTAGTCCACGATCTTAAGATAGTGTTCCGCGGTATAAATACGCCCCATCAGTTTGAGCACGCGATTGCTCCCTGATTGCAGGGGCAAATGAATATGCGGCAGGAGCTTCGGTTCATCGGCCAGGACATCGACCAGCCGCCGCGACAAATCCTTCGGGTGCGAGGTCATGAACCGGATTCTGGCAATATTGGTTTCAGCGACTACCCGTTGCAACAGGCGGGGAAAATCAGTGTCGTTGTGGCGATAGCTGTTGACATTCTGCCCCAGCAGAGTGACCTCGACCACCCCTTCATCAACTAGTTTCTTCACTGCATCCACGAGATAGTCGGCCGAGTGCGAGCGCTCTTTTCCGCGCACGTACGGAACGATACAGTAGGTGCAGTAATTGTCACACCCGCGCGAAATGGTCACAAAGGCGGAAAAGGGCGTTTCCTTGACCGGCTGAATCATGTCCATATTTTCATGGCCGAAAGCCGTCATCACCGCGTCTGTCCCTTCGAGCCCCTCGATCACGTCCGGCAATTCGAACAACCGGTCGGTCCCCAGCACCACGTCCACATGCGGTACGCGTTCCTTGAGATCATGGGCGAGCCGCTGAGCCATGCACCCGACCACGGCGATTTTCACCTCCGGTCTCTTCCGCTTATGCTGGTACAGCTCGCCCAGCCGGCCGATCACGCGCTCCTCGGCCTTTTCTCGGACCGAACAAGTGTTCAGGATGATCAGATCGGCGAGACCTTCCTCCGTCACCCGACGATACCCGCGCGTGATGAGCGCCGAAGCCAGCGTCGAAGAATCGGCCGAATTCATCTGGCAACCGTAGGTCGAAATATGAAACGTTTCCGGTCGTTTATGATTCATCGTAATCTCCGAGTCGATAAGTACATCGAGTCTCCGCTCGAATGTCTAAGGTAATAGAACCGCGCCCGTGAGCAACTACAATTCCGGGTCCATTTGGACCGAAAAAAAGGCCCCCGGAACACCGGGGGCCTCAGGACATTTATGCCTGGACACAGATTGGCCGTCGATCAGGTCGCACAGCCGAGCACCAGCGCCTGTCCGTTCAGGTACAGGTAGCTGACCAACGCGACTACATCGGAAATGTCTATGGCGCAATCGTGGTCGACATCGGCCAGGGCCGGCACGGGCGGTTTGAGTCCCTCCAGATACAGATAGCTGACCAGATACGTCAGGTCCGAGATATCGACATTGGAATCGGCCGCGTCGACATTGCCCGGAATCAGCGCCACCGGGGCGATGCGCAAATTGAAAGCCGCCGTATCGGCAAAGCTCGATCCATTGTCCTTGACTCGTACCGAGAACGCAAATGTGCCGGTATCGGTCGTAGTCCCCGAAATAATACCGTTGTTATTGATGGAGAACCCGGTCGGCAGGGCGCCGGTCAGAATAGTCCAGGTGTTGGTCCCGGTGCCGCCCCGGGATTGGATCGTATCAGTATATGCCATGTACTGCCGGCCTGCGACAATGTCCGAGTCGGCCGAGACGATATACATATCCCACGCCGTTCTCGTTTTGTACTTCAGAATCCAGTTGGCGGGATCGAGGTCAATGTTGGTCAACGGTCCGTTGACATGCAATTTGTACAATTTCTTGCGCTGGTCAACAACCAGCTTTATGGTGTCGTCCGGCAAAGTAACGTAATCCATGAAGAAATCCACCGGCATACGAAACACCTGCGGACTCGTCGTCTGTATTTGCTTGACGACCATATAGATGTTGTAACTGCCACCGCCGGCCGCCTCCTGCCAGTAGGCGTAATTGTAATTCGGCCGATAGGTGCCGTAGATCCAATCCTGAATAAAGTCGTGGATATTCACGCCGGTGGCCGCCTCGACCACATCCCG
>JBGOTX010000250.1:0-4070 GCA_041476705.1 Candidatus Zixiibacteriota bacterium | reverse complement strand
TGTGACGTTCGTCGATCGGCAACGACTGGGTAAGTCCCAGCGCCAGACCGCGCGGAATGATCGTCACCTTGTGAATCGGGTCGGCCTTGGGCAGAAATCTGGATACGAGCGCATGCCCGGCCTCGTGATAGGCAATGATCTTCTTTTCATCCTCGGCAATAACGAGCTACTTGCGCGCCGTGCCCATCATCACCTTGTCCTTGGCCTCTTCGAAATCTTCCATCTTCACGGACTCACGGTTGCGCCGCGAGGCCAACAGCGCCGCCTCGTTGACCATATTGGCCAAATCGGCTCCCGACATGCCGGGCGTGCCGCGCGCCAGTACGGAGATGTCAACATCGGGGGCCGTCTTCACTTTCCGAATATGCACTGCCAGTACCCCCTCGCGCCCCTTGACATCGGGTGAGGCGACGATAATCTGTCGGTCGAACCGGCCGGGACGTAACAGCGCCGGATCGAGAACATCGGGACGATTGGTCGCGGCGAGAAGAATAACCCCTTCGTTGGATTCGAACCCGTCCATTTCGACAAGCAGCTGATTGAGCGTCTGTTCGCGTTCATCGTGACCGCCGCCTAGGCCCGCGCCACGGTG
Organism: Candidatus Zixiibacteriota bacterium; assembly: GCA_041476705.1. Taxonomy (GTDB): domain Bacteria; phylum Zixibacteria; class MSB-5A5; order GN15; family FEB-12; genus JACRAV01. The sequence goes on along the minus strand of JBGOTX010000250.1, from coordinate 3,478 downwards.
ACGCCCGACCGCGTCGATTTCATCTATGAAAATAATACACGGCGCATTCTTCTTCCCCTGATCGAACAGGTCGCGAACCCGGCTGGCGCCGACGCCCACAAACATTTCAACAAAGTCGGAGCCGGACATAGAAAAGAACGGCACGCCGGCTTCACCTGCCACCGCGCGGGCGAGCAGTGTTTTTCCGGTTCCGGGCGGACCCAACAGCAATGCGCCTTTGGGAATCTTGCCACCCAGCCGCTGGAATTTCCCCGGCTCCTTGAGGAATTCGATTATCTCCTTGAGTTCTTCCTTGGCCTCGTCAGCGCCGGCGACATCGTTAAACGTCACCTTGGGCCGCTCATCAGTCGACAGTTTTGCTCGGCTCTTGCCAAATGAGAACAGTCCCTTGGGACCGGCGGCTCCCTGCATCTGGCGCATCAGCACCAGCCAGATCACGATCAGACCGATCCACGGGAGGAACGCGATCAAAATCTGGCCGAAATTGGTTCCTTCCGGTTTGGCCACAATCTTGGCTCCGGCCGACTCAAGACGGTCCACCAATTCGTAGCTATTATCCGCAAAGGGAATACGCGACTTGAATTGCGAGAAATTGCGGGGTGACTTGGTCGAGGGAAAGGCCGCCGGTTTGGTTAGCTTGCCGGTTACCTCGCGCTCGGTAAAGGTGACTTCGCCGATATTCCCGCTGTCGGCCTGCTCCATAAACTCCGAATACGTGATTTCCGCAGTCTCCGGATCGAGCCGCCCAAGACTCGAATAAATCACCGCCGCTACAAGGAAGATGGCCAGCCAAAAGATAAGCGACCGCCCCATGCCACGCCAGCGCGACGGCTCTCGGGAGGGTTCCCCCTTCGGGCGGTTGGGGCCGGAAAGGCGATCTTTGCGGTCATCAAAATCGTTCACGAATGCTCCATAAGTTCTTGTTTCATCCTACCAGTTATACGTCCTGCGCCGACGACTATTCATACAAATAGTATCGGCCAACTTACTCTTCCAGCAAACGTCCGATAAACGGGAGATTTCGGTATTTCTGGGTATTGTCCAGACCGAAGCCGATCACGAACTCGTTGCCTACGCTGAACCCTCGGTACTTAATATCAAGTTTCGTCCGATGGCTGGATGGCTTGTCCATGAGTGTAACAATTTCGATCGACGCCGGTTCCAATTTGCGCAAACGTTCCATGATCAGCGTAACGGTCCGGCCGGAATCGACAATCCCTTCCACCAGAATAATATGCCGTCCCTTGACCGGGACCGACAACTGACCGCCGATCTGAATCTCATCGCCCATCTTCGTTCCTTTACGGTAGCTGGCCGCCGACACAAACTCAAGCTCGATCGGCAGTTTGATCTGTCGCATCAGGTCGGCAATAAAGATCGAACACCCCTTGAGCACGCCGACCAGCACCGGGATTTGACCGGCATAGTCACGCGTGATCTGCTCGCCCATCTCGGTAATCCGGCGGGCGATCTGCCGCTGATCCAACAGCAATTCAAACGGCTTGATCTGCGCGCGTTTTGGCAGTACGGAACTCAATAGTCACCACCTCGGAAGTTGTCTCGTCTATCTTCACGCGGTCGGCGATCTCCCATCCGACCAGCCAAATAATTCCATGAGCGTCGCACACTACACCGACCTCATCGCGGAGTACCGACGGCAGTTTGCGGTCGGTCAGGTAGTTGCCGACCTTTTTCCGTCCTCGCATTCCCAGCGGGGTGAACCGATCACCCGCCTTGAGCGGCCGCACCAAGAGAGGCGCCGACACTTTTTGTCGGTCGAGCACAACCACCCCGGACCGTCGCCGGACTTTCACGGTTCGCTTCTTTCTCGGTCCGACTCCGGCGCGAATCTCGCCGCGAGGACACGCTACCGGATGCCACTTGTTATCCAGCTCGAGCGGAATCTGAGACCCGCGTCGAGAGGTGGAGTATAGCATCAGCCGGCCGGCCGTCGCCGTCACTCGAATATCGGACGACAAGCTTACCGCTTTGCCGTCGGCCAGCGCCGTCAGGTCGATCCGCTCAGTCGTCCGTTTGTCCAAAGACATTCGGCCGGCAGTCAACTCGGCGACCGCGCGACGCAAAATGCGCCGCCTGAGCCATACAGGATATCGGGCGTATATCTGCAAATCAAGCATTAACTTGCCACCCGGCGAGACGGTTCGAATTCGTCGGTAGACCCGCCTCGTCATCTGATCGAGAAACTGCTCCTCCTCGCCCATCGTGTCCGCCAATTCCCGCAGGGCGTTCTCAACCTGAGGGTTGAACTGTTTCTTCAGAAGGGGTAAGAGCCGGTGACGAATAAAATTGCGTCGATACGCCGTATCCGCGTTGGACTTGTCCCGGCAATATGTTATCCGACGGCTGGCGAGGTAGGCCAGTATCTCCTCCCGTCGTGTGTCTAACAGCGGGCGAATGATCTTACCCCGCTTGACCGGCACGCCGAGCAGTCCGGTTCGACCGGTACCGCGCAGAATCCGGAACAGAATCGTCTCGGCCTGATCATCGGCCTGGTGGCCCAACGCAATGCGGTTGCACTTCAGATTCTTGGCCAGCTTATCGAGTTCTTCATACCGGAAATCGCGGGCGGCCTCTTCAAAACCGACCCGGCGCCTTCTGGCCAGATTGGGCACGTCTTCGCGAACAATCGTAAGTGGAACCTTCCACCGAACGCATAATTTGCGGCAGAAGCCCTCTTCCAATGCCGCCGCGCGCGGTCGCAGACCATGATTGAAATACACCGCGTGCAGTTTAAGCTTCAGGGAACGCCTCAGGCGCATGAGCAGGTGCAAAAGAGCCACTGAATCCGGCCCACCGGACAGGCCCACCAGGACCGCATCGCCCGATTCCAACAGCCGATGCTTATCGACAGTAACCCGCACCGCGGCAAGAATATCCATACGTCAAAGATACCACAGAGAGGCGGGTGCAATCAACAGGCGAACTAAAGAAGATATGCGCCGATTTGCTCCATAATCTGCTTGGATAAACCAGGGCCGGTCGACATATTGGACTCATACACTTGTGGTAACTGGTCTTGCCGGAGGGTTTCATGCAACGGTTCTCATCAATCATACTGGTCATGCTCTGTTTGTTATTCATGAACACGGCCGTGAAAGCGGCTGATCCGTCCAAAGCATTCCTGTTGGACATTCCCAGGGAAATCGCGGCCAGGCAATTTGGCCGACCGATGGTCTCTACTATGACCCCCGAAGACTCCCTGGCCGTCACTTCATTCCGGTTTTCAGGCGACACTTTGCGGCTGTTGGCTATTCTGGTGGAATGGAACGACCGTCCCCACGTCTGGCCGGCGGCCAAGTTTGATTCACTCCTCTTTTCCCGCAATGTCTGGCCGGGTGGATCGGTAGCTGATTATATCTGGGAGTGCTCTTACGGCAAAGTCGTGACTACCGGAACCGTCATCGACTGGGTCGATGGAGGGTCCTACGATCCGAACTATGATTTCGGCAGTCTATTC
>JBGOTX010000249.1:0-4079 GCA_041476705.1 Candidatus Zixiibacteriota bacterium | reverse complement strand
TTGGGATCATCACCCGATTCGAGTTCAAGCTCCATCCGGTCGGGCCGGAACTGCTGAGCGGGCTGATCGTCTTTTCTATGAAAGAAGCCGTATCCGCCTTGAAGCAGTATCGAGAATACGTCAAGAAGCTCGGCGACGAAACCAGCGTCTGGACTGTCATGCGCAAAGCGCCCCCGCTCCCATTCCTGCCACCGCAAGTCCACGGTACGGACATTATTGCGTTTGCTTTGTGCCATTGTGGAAACCCCGAAGAAGGCCGGAAGGCGATCGAACCGGTGCGCCATTTCGGCACGGTGCTCGGCGAACATGTCGGCGTTCAGCCGTTTCGGGCCTGGCAGGCGGCCTTCGATCCGCTATTGACCCCAGGGGCGAGAAATTACTGGAAATCGCACAACTTTGCGGACTTAAGCGACGAAGCGATTAACGTGGCCGTGAAATACGCCTCGACCATTCCCTCGCCCCAGTGCGAAATCTTTTTCGGTCTTATCGGCGGCGCCACCACCCGTCCCGCGCCGGATGCCACTGCCTACTCTCACCGCAATGCCATCTATGTCTTGAATGTCCACGGGCGATGGGAGAGCGCTTCCGAAGACGGCAAATGCATTGAATGGTCGCGCGCCTTTTTCCGTGAGTCCGCTCCCTATGCCACCGGCGGCGTGTACGTCAACTTTCTGACCGATGACGAACCGGATCGGATCAAAGCGGCGTACGGTCCCGGGTATGAACGCCTGGTTGCAGCCAAAAAGAAATACGACCCGGAAAATCTCTTCCGCATGAACCAGAATCTCCGTCCGGGAGCGTAGCGGACTGGCTTGACTTTCTATACTACTTTCAATGGAAAAACCCGCCGATCAGTTCGGCGGGTTTCTTTATGGCTGCTGTCTCCGATTTAACCGTTTCCGGTTCAATCTCCCAGACAGGAGTGCCTGACGTCCTTTTCAACCAACCGCTCCAGATTTGCTCCTTTGGGGAGCGGCTTGCGCTCGGGCGCGAGCTGTTCGAGTGTGCGCGAGTCATACAAACGGCCGTTGATCATGGTGTACAGTACGTTCTCAGACTGACGGATATCGGTCAGCGGATCGCCGTCGATCACGATCAGATCAGCGATCAAACCGGGTTGAATACTACCGATTGCGCCGTCGAATCCAAGGGCGCGGGCCCCCATCCAGGTGGCGCTTCGCAATGCTTCGTGATTAGTCATCCCACCCTGCTGAAACATCCACAATTCCCAGTGAACACCCAGCCCCTGCAACTGACCATGCGCTCCCAGTTCCACGTTACCGCCTCGATGAAGAACCTCGGCGGCCGTTCGCGCCAGGGCAAAGTGATGGTACTCCGAATCGGGAGCCATCGTGCGCCGGATCGATCGGGGATCAATCACATAACGGGGGACAAACTTGGCCAGCCGCTGATTCTCCCACACGTTGCTGTGCTGGTACCAATAATTCTCGCCCCACAGGCCGCCGTATCCGACGATGAGCGTCGGAGTGTACCCGGTTCCGAACCGGCTGAGGATGCGTAGCTCAGGATCGTACAACGGCGCCACCGGAAACGGATGTTCAAGCGTGGTGTGTCCGTCGAGTAGCATAGTCATCATATTATTCATGGTTGAGCCGCCTTCGGGAACAACCATAATGCCCAGTTCCCGACCGGCCTTGATTACCATTTGCCGCTGTTCGCGACGCGGCTGATTGTAGCTCTTGACCGAAATCGCTCCCCACGCAGCGGTGCGCTTTATAGCGCTCACGGCGTCTTCGTACTTGTCGATCACCGTCTTGAAATCCCCCTCGGCGCCATACAGAATCGTCCCCGTGCTGTACACGCGCGGGGCCAAAAGCGTCCCCTGCCGTTGAAGTTCACCCTCGGCAAAAATCATCTCCGAGTTATTGCTCGGATCATGGGTGGTAGTTACACCGAACGCCAGATTCGCCAGAAACGCCCAGTTCTGCTGGGAGTAGACCGACTGGTTGCTGGAACCGGTGTGCGCATGGATATCGATAAACCCCGGCATCAACGTTTTGCCGGTGACGTCGATTATCTTTGCCGCCGAAGGCACCTTGATTTGATCGCGTGTGCCAACTTCGGCGATCCGGTTCCCCTTGACATGCACAACCCCGTTCTCGATAACCGACAGATCGTTCATCGGTATAATCTTTGCCCCGACAAAATACAAATCTGTGTTGGGAATATCGGCTTTCTCTTTCCAGCCGAGTTGCGCCACCGTTGGTTTGACAACCGACGAAGAATCTTTGGCCCCTTCGGCCGCTTTGATCGTGTCACCGGCATACAGCGCCGCCCGATCCACGCCAAAAAACTCCGGCCCAAGACTCCAGTGAATCGTTTTGCTGTCCGAGGACCAGCTCAGGTAGGTTCCGCCGTCGGTCGACAGCTTCTTGACGGGGAGGTTTGTCATATCCGGCGCGATCTCGAGCGGCACGTTGACGTGCGGATACGGGATCACGTAGGTTTGCCACAGCTCCTCGAACGCCAGCCAGGTTTCATCGGGCGAGAGACAGAAATCGCTGGCTCTCTGCGATGTTACGTGCACGCGGCGATCCGAGCCGAGCAGGTCTACACTGATGAGGGCGGCCTTTTCACCTTCGTTGGACTTCAGATATATCCGTTGACCATCGAGCGAAAATCGCGGCTCTCTTCCTTCCCGGGTGAGCAGGCGCGGGGTCGTTTTGCCGCCGGCATCAACGATATATATCCCCGGTTCTTCCTCCCACAGCCGGCCGCGGTACCCATCGCCGCCTCCCCGGTGATACACCACCCAATTGCCATCGGTTGAAAACCGTGCGCTCACATAGTGCCCCGGTTGCGCAACAAGAACCCGTTCGTTGCGACCATCGGCATTCATGACTCGGACTGTTCCGCCCGACGTGTCGCACCAGGTCACGAAAGCGATCTGCTTGCCATCGGATGACAACGCCGGCGCAAATTCATAATGATCGGTCTGGCGGGTGATTCTTGTTTGAGCGCCGCCCGCGAGTGGCTTGCGATACAAGTAGCCGAGTGCCTGAAAAACGACCTCGTTACCGGCGGGCGTCACCTGCGGCCAGCGAATGACTTTGACCGGAAACGTCTCTTCTCCGACTTTCTGCGCCACCCGCACGGCTTTGGTGATCACCTGCTTTACGTGCGCGCGGAACGGAATCTGTGCGGGCGTTCCGGTAGCCACGTTCACTTGCCAGATCTTCCCCTTGGCCCAGATCACTATGCTCTTGCCATCGGGCGACCAACTGTACCCCGGATAGACGCCAAAAAGAGACCAAGTCTCCTGCTGATCTTCGTTGAGCCCATCCCATAGTTGGCGTACTTCACCGTTCTGCATGCCAAACAGCGAGAGAACCGACTTGCCGCGCACCCGCCGCACAAAGGCCATTGTCTTCCCATCGGGACTGATCTGCGGCCGGCACGCCCCGCCATTGAGTCGAATCAAATCATCGATCTCCCCCGTCTTCAGGTTGAGCCGTCGAATTACGTAAATCGTTCCGTTGGGATCTTTGTTGTATTCGAAATACTGTCCCGGCGACATATCTTCCGACCAGTAGAGATACTGACCGTCGGGCGAAAAGACCGGTTCATTCGCGTCCATCTGATCGTTTTTCCGCTTGGTCAGCCCGACTCCGCCGCCACCTTCGGGGATTTTGTACATCCACATCTCCCCCGCGCCCATGCTTCGCTCGCTGGTGAAATGCTTCTTGGCCACCAGATACTGTCCGCTGGGATGCCACGAGGGATTGTTAAGAAGTCGATAACTTTCTTTGGTGATCTGCGTGCGGTTCGTCCCGTCGACATTCATCATCCAGATATTGTCCCCGCCGCCGCGGTCACTGGTGAAAAGTATCTTCTTCCCGTCGGGGCTGAATCGCGGCTGTACCTCGTACGGAAGACCGCCGGAAATAAGTTGGGCGTCGCCGCCGGTGATCGGCATCTTGTAGATATCACCAAGCAAATCGAAGACGATACTCTTCCCATCCGGAGAAACATCGAGCGTTATCCAGGTTCCTTCGGTGGCGTCGAATTCGACCGTGTCGCTCGGCTGTTGCACCGCCGCGACATCCCATTTCTTTTCG
>JBGOTX010000248.1:0-4100 GCA_041476705.1 Candidatus Zixiibacteriota bacterium | reverse complement strand
GTGGAACCGCGCCGGCCCATAGTCGCCACAGGCCAACTGAATGACGCCGCCGGTCCACGCGCCGTCGCCATAACCGCTCTGCACGTCACCGATGGCATCTTTCCACCGGGCATTGAACGGGGGCACCGGCGGAAAGCCGAGCGCCGTTCGGTCGCCATCGAGGGCCATCAGTGCGGCCCGGATACGCCTCGGATCACACTTGCCGACAAAAACCAGATTGATCGGGTCCTGTGGCGTACCGGAAAAATCGTTCGAGGTAAACGGCCAGAGAGTAAGCGATTTTTCGACAAACACTATAGTGGTCAAGGGGGTGGGGGCGGGCGGATTGATTACCGGACGAAGCGCCATCCCCTGCGCCTGCAGGTCGCCACCGCCGCCGTCCGAAGAGCCGACAATATTAGTCAGCTTTTGACAGGCGCCGACGGTTATTGCCAGCGCTCCACACAACAACGCACACAAAATTCGGTTTTGCATACAGACTCCTTCTCGACTCAATTTGATTTGTTTTGATTCTATTTGCCGGGTGCACCGGCCCGGCTTCGATATCTCATCTGGTGCGAACTCCTCCTCATTGATGGAAGGTTTATAGTTCTGTGTGGTCATGGTTGGGATTCCTTGCAAGGCGCATGCCACGAGCGTTCACCGGCATTCAATTCGCCTATCTCATTGCCGGCAAAGGTGGACAAACGTGCCTGCGGCGCGATGAACATCGAGCGGTATGGATACTTTCTATCCGCATTCGCACGCCGTATCCGTCAAAAAGGAGGGCTTGATTTACGGTTGACCAATGAGTTGCACGCCGGTATCATACATGGGAATCACTTTCACGGAATCGAGAGACCAATGACCGATACCCCATCCGATGCCAGTCGTTTACAGGTCGCACTGGATGAGTTGCGGCTTATAAATAACGTGGTGAGCCGCATCTGCCAGGTTCGGGAGATCAATCATATCATGTCGATCATTCTGGCCGAACTGACCAAGGCGACCGATGCCGATCAAGGGGTGATCAGCATGGTATCGCGGCTCAAACTGGATGACCTGACGACGATCGTCCGCAATAACCAGCCGCGCAACAACGACCTGCCGTTTCAGATCAGTCAGTCGCTGTCCGGATGGGTGCTGACGCACAAACAGCTGCTTCGGGTGGACGATATCGATGCCGACCGGCGGTTCGATGATCTATCGTCCGACAACGGACGGTACAAAGCGGCTATTTGTTGTCCGCTTTTGGTGCGGGATGAGGCCGTGGGAGTGATAGCGCTGGTGCGTTCGAATCAAAAACCGCCGTTTACCGAGGATCAGTGCCGGGTGACGGGAATTCTCGCGGCGCAGTCGGCCCAGATTTTGTCCAATGCCCGACTCTTGACCGAGCTGGCTTCCAAGAATGAGTTGTTGGAATTGTCGCATCGGAAGCTACAGGAAGAAAACGCCGAACTGCGGACCGAACTTCACAACGAGTTGGCGTTTGAACGGATTATCGGCAGTTCGCCCGCGATGCGAAAAGTGCTCTTGATGGCCTCAAAGTTCAGCGTCAACGACGCGCCGGTTCTTATCACCGGTGAGACCGGCACCGGCAAGGAATTGATTGCGCGGGCGATTCATGCCAACAGCGGCCGGCGGAATCAGAAGTTTGTCGTCAAGAACTGTGGGATCAAGACCGAATCGCTCTTGGAATCCGAGTTGTTCGGCCACATGAAGGGGGCATTCACCGGAGCCGACCGCGATAAGCCGGGTCTTTTCCGCGAGGCGCAAAACGGCACGATCTTTCTCGATGAAATCGGCGATGCCCCGCTGTCGACGCAGGCGGCGGTACTTCGGGTGATCCAGAACGGCGAGATTCGACCGGTGGGAGCGAGCAAAACGGAAACGGTGAATGTGCGGGTACTGTCGGCGACCAACAAGAATCTGAAGGATGAAATCAGCAAAGGGAATTTCCGCGAGGATTTGTTCTACCGGCTCAACACCTTTACGATCGACATTCCGCCGCTGAGAGAACGCCGCAATGATATCCCGCTGTTGGTCACGCACTGTCTGGCGGGCATTCGCGTGAAAGTAGGGAATCCTGAACTGACCATTACCTCGGAAGCGCTCGACGTTTTGCACCGGTATGCCTGGCCCGGGAACGTGCGCCAGCTGGAACACGAACTGGAGCGGGCGGCCGTGGTGTGCAGTCCGGAGACCAGTATACAATTACATCACCTGTCGCCGGAAATTCTCGATGCGGTCGCGGAGACTCCGGGTCTGGGTGCGCCGCACGGTCAGTTGCGACTGGCGGTCGAGAAGCTCGAAAGGTCTATGATTGCCGCGGCACTGGCCGAGAACGGCAATAACATCATGCGAACGGCCGACGCTCTGGGGCTGACCCGCAAGGGGCTCAAGGACAAGATGGTCCGGTTCGGCCTGAGACCCGACAGCGAATAGTCGCTACTCATATCTGATACCTGCTATCCATACGTAGGCCTCCGCCCCACCTATTAACTCGCCGAACGGCATACGCTTTCGACTGAGCTAAAGACGTCGGCGATCCGGCATATCGATTGCCAAACAGTTTCTCAGCCATTAGGCGGAAGACTGTAAGGAGTTGAAAGTGTCACACGTTGTCTTTTTGACAGGAGCCACCGGGAATGTCGGCGCCCCCTTGCTGAACGAACTTCTGCGCCGATCAGAGGTCGCGCAGGTGGTGGCGCTGGTGAGGGCCGAATCCGAGATTGCCGGGTTCACGCGTATCAGAACGGCAGTGGCACATGCGACTGGCGATCCGATCTCATCTCTGTTCGGCTCCAAAGTGCGAGTAGTGTGCGGCGATGTGACTCTGCCCAATCTTGGGCTAAGCCGCCGAAATCAGGATGAGTTGGCAAGGTCAGTCACACACATTGTACACGCGGCGGCGTCGACCCAATTCACCCTCCCGCTGGAAACGGCGCGGCAGGTGAATTGCGGCGGCACGAGAAGAGTTTTCGAACTGGCACGGGCGGCCGTTCGGCATGGCCGTCTTCGGCAGATGGTTCATGTGAGCACGGCGTATGTCTGCGGCTCCCGGTCGGGCAGTATTCACGAGGATGACGCCACGGGCATGGCTGGATTTACGAATGCGTATGAGCAGAGCAAGTGGGAGGCAGAAGAAAACATCCGCCATGAGTTCGCCGATCTGCCGGTGACGATTGTGCGCCCCAGCATTATTGTCGGCGATTCACGGTCGGGGCGGATTATATCTTGCAATGTGCTCTATACACCTCTGCGGTGGATCGTTCAGGGTCGTTTGACCAACTTGTATTGTTCTCCGGATACACCGCTCGATGTGGTGTCGACGGATTTTGTGGCCGACGCTATTACCCACCTGCTGTTCGACGCGAGGACGGTCGCTCGCACGACGGTTCATCTGACCGCCGGCAGGGCGAAGAGTATGACAGTCGGGCAAATAGTAGATCGCGCTATTCAATATGCCGACCAGCAGAACACAGCAGGCAGGTCATCTGAACATCGTCGCCCGAAACTGTCCTGGCTGAAGGAAGAAGACCGGCGATGCGAGAGGCCGTCGCCGCTGGACGCCTACCACCCATATATGTCGATCAGTCGCAACCTTGACACGGCCCGAAGAGAATCAATCCTGGGACCGGCCGGAATCGAGCCGCGTCATCTTGTCGAATACTTCCCCAACATTCTTGAGTACTGTCTGAAGACGAATTGGGGAAGACATTCTGTCTTGATTCCGCAAAGGGAAGCGAGGTATAGAACATGCGTGGCATAGTGATTGTGAATGGATACCATCGGCAACTTGCTTCTGATTCGCTGGACAACCGATTGACGGCGCTCAATCGCAAGGCCTGTCTGACAACCTATGACACGGAATTCCCGGGGCATGCGAGACATATCGCGGCCAGGGCCGCGGCGAGCGGCGCCGACGTGGTCGTGGCGGTCGGGGGGGATGGTACGCTGAACGAAATCATCAACGGCGTGGTCGGTACAGAAACGGCCGTCGCGGTTCTGCCCAACGGGACAGCCAACGATTTTGCCGGTCAGATGCGGATCACCGAGAAAGACATGCTGGCGGTTTCGGAGCTGTCGGCCTGTTGGACTCGTCGAGTTGATTTGATTCG
>JBGOTX010000247.1:0-4103 GCA_041476705.1 Candidatus Zixiibacteriota bacterium | reverse complement strand
GTCGATATCGGCCTGCGACAACTTGTGACCTTCGCGTTCAAGCTGTTCGATCTTGACCTGCGTGAGAACGTCGGCCGCCTGTTCGCCCCCCATAACGCAGATTTTGGAATTCGGCCACATCCACATAAGGCGCGGGAAATACCCCCGCCCGCACATGGCGTAGTTGCCGGCTCCGTATGATCCGCCGATCACGAGCGTGAATTTGGGCACCATCGCGTTCGCCACTGCATGCACCATCTTGGCGCCGTCGCGGGCAATCCCGCCCGCTTCGTATTTTCGGCCGACAATAAACCCTGAAATGTTCTGAAGAAATATGAGGGGAATCTTACGTTGTGTACACAGCTCGACAAAATGCGCCCCCTTCTGCGCCGATTCGCCGAACAGCACGCCGTTATTGCCAAGAATTCCCACCGGGTACCCCATGATATGCGCAAATCCGGTGACCAGCGTCGCGCCGTACAACTCCTTGAACTCATGGAACCGGGAGCCATCGACCAGCCGCGCGATTACTTCGCGCACATCAAACGGCTTCCGCGGATCGGGTGAAACCACGCCGTATAACTCTTCGGGATCGTAGTGCGGTTCCTGCGGTTCGGTCATTTCCAGTTCGAACCGATTAACCCTTCCGAGATTTTCCACAATATTCCGCGTGATCTGAAGAGCATGCTCATCGTTCTGGGCGTAATGATCGGTCACGCCGGAGGTCCGGCAGTGCACGTCGGCCCCGCCCAAATCTTCGGCCGTCACAACTTCACCTGTCGCCGCTTTCACCAGCGGCGGGCCGCCGATAAAAATCGTTCCCTGCTTGCGCACGATCACGCACTCGTCGGACATGGCCGGAAGATACGCCCCGCCCGCCGTGCATGATCCAAGCACCACCGCGATCTGCGGAATTCCTTTGGCCGATAATCGGGCTTCGTTGTAGAAAATTCGTCCGAAATGATCTTTGTCGGGGAACGTCCCCTGTTGCAACGGCAGGAAAATGCCGCCCGAATCGACCAGATAAATGCACGGCAGATGATTCGTTTCGGCCACTTCCTGCGCCCGGGCATGCTTGAGGACGGTCATCGGGTAATACGTTCCGCCTTTGACCGTGGCGTCGTTCGCCACCACCATAACTTCGCGCCCGTGCACCCGACCGATCCCGCAGATAATTCCAGCACTGGGGGCGTCGTTGTCGTACATCTCGTACGCGGCGAGCGCGCTCAATTCCAAGAATGGGGTATTGGGATCAAGCACGCGCGCGACCCGGTCGCGCGGCAAGAGCTTCTTGCGATCCAGATGACGTTGCCTTGCTTTCTCCGACCCGCCCAGTTTGATCTTTTCCAGACGCTCCTTGAATTGCAGATGAAGCGCCTTGTTTTTCGCCGCGTTCTCTTTGAACTGCGCCGAATTCGGGTCGACTTTCGATTCTATCCGAAACATAAGACCTACACCTTTTTCTCCGCCAACAACGCCAACGGCACTTCGACCTGCATCTGCAACAGCGCCTGCGCCAGGGTCTTCCCCTGCGGGTCGATCAACAGCGACTTCGTGCCGCCGCCGCCCAGCGATTCTTCCAGAAGAAAGTTCAGTCCGTGCAAATTGTCCAGTTCATATCGCGTGACTTTTCCGTTGGTCACCCCCGCAAAAAAGTCCTTCACCCTCTGCGGCGTCAGATACCCGACCAGCCAGTCATACAATTCCGGCGAGCGGGCCAGCACCCCGATATTGCAGGTGTCCCCCTTGTCGCCGGAACGGGCGTAGGCGATCTCCTGAAGCCGGACCCGTTTGGTCTTCCCTTTGGCCGTTTTGCCGCCGACCGGTTTGCGGTCGCGATGCGTCGGTTCGACCGGCCGCGCCTGAAGACGCACCGGGAAGGCAATCTCGAAAAAATCTTCTTCTTTGTTCGTGCCGATCGTCAGCACTTTGGCCGTCACGCGGCTTCGGTGCAACAGCGCCGGCCAGTACGCAATCACCGGCACCGGCTTGGGGCGACCCCGACCGGTCACCGCCATTCCCGCCGGACCCGAAAGAATCATGGTCGAGAGCGCTTTCCCGAATCTGACCACTTTTTCATAATTCTGATCGCGCACGCCGAATCTCAGCAATATTTCGTTGGACTCGGTCACATCCAGCGCGTCCGGCCAGATCGAACCCGACCCGATCATTTCCGTCAGCGTCGCCTCGTACCGATAATTGAGCCGTTTCCAGAACGCCTTCGCGATTACCTCGGCTTTTTTGTACGTCTCCGGCCCTGAAACTAAGATTTCGCCGGAGGCCTTCCAGCCGTCGTCGAACGACATCGACACTTTCAGAAAATCCGGTTCCGGTTTCCCTTTGATTCCCCAGACTTTCACCCGATCCTTGCCGATCTGTTTTAGCTGAACCGTGTCGAACCGCGCGATACCGTCGGGGGATATGTAATTAGACGGGTCCCCCATCTCGTACACCAACTGCTCTTTGACGGTCTTTTCCGACACCAGTCCGCCTGTCCCTTTGTGCTTGGTGACTACAAACTCGCCATTCGCCGACATTTCGATAATTGGGTACCCGAAATTATCAAAGCTCTTTACGTCGTGCCAGTCGGTGATATTTCCGCCGGTCGCCTGCGCGCCGCACTCGATAATATGTCCCGCGATAATTCCCGCCGCCATCTTGTCCCAGTCATCCATCGCCCAGCCGAATTCGTGAATCATCGGCGCCAGTGTGATTCCGGTATCAGTCACCCGCCCGGTCACCACGATCTGACACCCCGCTTCGAGCGCCTTGACCACCGGCTCCGCGCCGAGATAAATATTGGCCGAGGTGATCCGCGAACGGACCGCAAAGAAGTCCTCGCTCGTTTCCATGTTGGTGAACCGTTCGCCGGCGGCGGTCAGTTCGTACAGATTGTTGACGATATCATCGCCGTACACAATCCCGACTTTGATATCCAGTCCCAATTTTCGGGCCATTTCGATAATTTTCCGTCCCAGTCCGATCGGATTGATCCCGCCCGCGTTGGAAATCACCCGCACATTCTTCTTGACGATAATCGGCAGACATTCCGCGAGCTGATCGAGAAAATCAACCGCGTATCCCAGATCGGCATTGGCTTTTCGTTGACGCTGGAGAATCGACATTGTGATTTCCGCGAGGAAATCCATGGTGATATAGTCAAGCGGCCCGTCGACAAGTTGACGTTTGAGGGCAGATAGATCGTCCCCCCAGTACCCGCCGGCGTTCCCGATTCGAATGATTTTCTTCAAGTATCTCTTTCTTGTAGGTCGGCGTTCCGAGTCCGCCGTCAGGCGGACGAGAAACCCGACATCTTCTCTTCGTAGGTCGAAATCCCTTGCGGTTTCGACATCTTCATTTAAGTCACTCTGAGCTTGTCGAAAGGTGACACGGCGCTCGCCTAATCCCTTGCACGACAACACACACACAGACGCCACATCCGGCGTCAGCAGACGAGAATATACGAGATTGACGGATGAATGTAAAGCGACCGATCGGAATCTTCGCCGATGAGAATGAAATATGCGGCAGATATTGCCGTAAGCTTACACGGTGATGACCACTTTTCCTCTGACATGCCCCTCTTCAAGATAGCGCATCGCCTCGGCGAGTTGGCTCATGGGATAACTCCGGTCGATCACCGGTCTCATCTCCCCGGCTTCAATAAGCTCGGCTAGTTTCACCAGGTCCCGCCGATTTACATTCGCTATCATTCCAGTGAGATTCTGTTTCACAAACCATGACACCACTATTACCGTGAGCAACCCGGCCAATGGCCCCAGCCAGTCGCCACCGCCCCCTCCCACCCCGACATATGTCCCCTTGGGAGTCAGCGCCCGTCGAAAGGCGGTAATCGAATGATTTCCTACCGTGTCGAGTATCAGGTCGTAACGCATTCCGTTCTCGGTGAAATTCTGTCGCGTGTAATCGATTACTTGATCGGCGCCGAGTGATCTAACCATTTCGCCATTCCGTTCACTGCAAACACCGGTCACCTCGCACCCGTACGACCTGGCTATCTGCACGGCGAATGTCCCCACGCCCCCCGATGCTCCGTTGATCAGCAGTCTTTGTCCCGGCTGAATTCCGCCGGCATCGCGGAGCGCCTGAAGCGCGGTCAGTCC
>JBGOTX010000246.1:0-4119 GCA_041476705.1 Candidatus Zixiibacteriota bacterium | reverse complement strand
TGATGTGTTGAAGGTGCATCGGTTCTATGTGCCGATGGTGGGGGTGAGCGCGCTGTTGCTGGTGCAGTCGGTGTGGGCGCTGGTGGAGAAGGTGGAGGTGAAGACCCGGCAGATGGTGTTGTTTCTGATTGCGATCATCACCCTGTGGATGACCTGGACACTCCCCCGTGAGGTGGTGATGACCTACAACTCCAACGAAAAGAAATTTACCGCCAAGATGGAATTCACCGCTCGAGAAATGAGGAGAACCGATTCCACGAAGTTTAGTGTCGCCACCCCGACGATAGGAGTGTTTGGGTGGGAACTTCTGGATCACCCGATTATCGATATGCTGGGTCTGACTGATTCCACGATTGCGCGATACTCCGAAGAACCAATTCCCGGCATGTCGACGACCTGGAAAGAGCAGAAACACAATTCCAAATACCTGCTCGGTCGCGCTCCGGACTATATCGTTTTTTCGACAGGGGCCAAGCCATCGGCTCCGGCCGAGCGGGCGCTTTTATTGTATCCCCAGTTTATGGACTGCTATCGTTCCCTGGGTTGGTATTTCCCGACCGATGACAAGCCCGGCAACAGCGCCGGTTTGATCTCGCCTGCTTTCAAGCGATTCAAGCCGGTCACCGGAGAACTGATACCGACCTATCCGGTACAATACGTGCAGTACTTTAAGACCGGTCTGGACTACTACACCCGGGGCCAGTATGCGCAGGCGGTGGCCCAGTTTGACTTGGCTCTTAAAGTCTCGCCCAAGCCGGCGTACATATATGTCCCGTACTACAAGGCCTTTTGCTTGTTCCTGATGGGAAAACATGAATTGGCCGAGCCGCTTCTGGACAGTATCGCGGGGGTGGATTCGACCGTCTATGAGGCCCACAAGGAATTGTACTATTATGCCCGCATGGAGGGTAATCTGCGAAAGGCCGAGGCGCACCAACGCTGGTTATTAAAGACGGTCCCTTGGTTTTTCCCCCGAATCAAGGAAATAGTCGACCAATCGGTTGCCGCCCAACGACAAAGGATGTCCGGCGGGAATTAGATTGACATTCAAGTGCTCCTATATATATTCACTCCTGCGGCGGCGGCGCCGCTAGACATTTGACGTTATCAGCGGGAATAGCTCAGTTGGTAGAGCACCACCTTGCCAAGGTGGCTGTCGCGAGTTCGAGTCTCGTTTCCCGCTTTATTTTTCGGCGCCATAGCCAAGTGGTAAGGCAGAGGTCTGCAAAACCTTTATTCTCCAGTTCGAATCTGGATGGCGCCTTTTTTTTGGCGTTTCGTTTCCAGCAAACCCCGAAATGCAATTCCTCGGAGAAGCTGAAATCAAATAGCCGGGCAATTCCATCTTCCTGCCTGCTTTCCTCGTATTTCAATCCTGATGAATAAGGGCGTCATTTAAGTCCACAATTCGCTTGACACCGGCCCAATCGAAGATAGCTTGCTGGTGGAGAATATCCGATGTGAAGGCCGCCGCTCGGCACGTACGTCTCGCGTCTTCACGTGATTTTACGAGACATATATCTACCCTATCTCACAGGAGATGGTAAACACCATGCCTGTGCCATTTTCTTTGTCGCAGGCAAATTGAACAAACTTAAGTATCAAGCGTAAACGCAATCGTTACGCGGAAGCGCATCTGTCTCACAAGGAGGAGGCATCATGACGAAAGTGATATCGAGTACAGCGGTCGCCCTGCTGTTGTTGACGATGTCGGCAATGGGCGCCAATTATGTGGTGACCACCAACCTTGACAATCCCAATCCGGGAACGTTGCGATGGGCTATCAACGCGGCCAACGCGACACTCGGGCCGGACATTATCAGTTTTTCAATCCTGCCACCAGGACCGTACACGATCAACGTTGTCGGTCAACTTCCGGCGCTTACTGATATGAGCGGGGTTCTTATCGACGGTCTGACCCAGCCGGGAGGCGCTACGCAGGGACTGAATCCACCCGCCACGCTGCAACTTCTCATAACGCTGAACGGCGCCCAAGCCGGTCCGGCAAGCGGACTCTGGATCAAGTCCAACTCCAACCGAATCCAGGGGCTGGTGATCGAGGAATTTACACAGGACGGGATATTCATCGAGGGGGGGCCACACGAAGCAAGTTTCAACCAGATATTCTGGAACATCATCGGTCTGGACAGGACAGGAGTGATCCTTCGCGGAAACGGGACGAACATGGCAAGTCTCTGGGGAGGGGTGCGGATCGCAAACAATCTTCAGATGTCGCCGGCTATTTCTTCGGGCAACCAGATAGTCCAAAATCTCATCTCTGGCAACTATGCGGAGGGGGTGGCAATCTGGGGAGCGGTGCTCCCGGGAGATGTTGCCGGAAATATTGTCGATCACAACTTCGTCGGGACTGACATTACCGGTTTGCTGGACCGGGGGAACAAGCATGAAGGTGTCTGCCTGACGGAGGGTACCCACGACAACGCGGTTACGGGCAATCTTATTTCCGGGAACGACTGGGATGGCGTCGGTATCCAGGGATTCAACAATTTCGGGTTCGGCGCGCCCATCCAGACGCATTCCAACAATGTCGCAGGCAATACGATCGGACTTGATGTGACAGGGAGTCCGCTTCCAAACAGCATGGTTGGAGTCTCGGTCGGCGCCTATGGTCAACAGCATTTTGGTTGTGCTGACCGCAACACTGTTGGCCCCGGAAACGTGATTGCGCACAACGGCGCCAACGGCGTTCTGGTCTGGGAACACAACATCAATGCCACGAACGGCGACCTCAACCGGATTACGCAGAATTCGCACTTTGACAACGTCGGGCTTGGGATTGATCTGCAGGACAACGGCGTGACCGTCAACGATGTCGGCGATCTGGACTCAAGAGCGAACCGGGAACTGAATTTCCCGGTGATCGACAGCGCCGTGAATTCCGGAGGCAACACCACTATATACGGAACTCTGTCAATTGACTCCGATCCTACTCAAGCCACGGTGGAAATTTTCAAAGCGGCCCTCGATCCGAGCGGGTATGGCGAAGGGAGAACGTATCTGGTGTCGACCAGCCCGCCCACGGTGACAGGGAATTGGTCGGCGACCGTGGTCACACTTGTGACTGGTGATACGGTTACTGCCACCGCAACCGATCTGAATAAGAATACATCGGAGTTCTCGGCCAACATTGTCGTTCGACAGGCCGGCCCGCCGCCGTGGGATTGCGTGCTCAATCCTCCGCCAGGGAAGATCGGAGGGGGGAATGAGTTGGAACCGAATAACGCGTGTGTGGACGCCAATGTGACGAATTGTGAAGCCGCCTATTGCGGTGTAATCGCCGGTCCCAACGACGTCGACTGGTGGGCGGTGACATTGCCGGCCGACACATGCTATTGCCTTCATGTACGCGTATTCGCGAATGCCACGCCCGGACAGTATGCCTTTGGCGGCGGACTTGACCCAACTCTGTCGGTGTACGCCTCCGACTGTGTCACTCAATTATTTTACAATGACAATCATAACGGCGTTTTCCCCGAAGCCGTCGGCACCGACGCCCAATATGACTGCCAAGATCAGGGGAATTGTCATAAGAAGGGCTCCACCCTGTACATCAAGGTGGCCGGCTCACCTCAGTCTGCGGGCATAGGTCCATACCTGTTCGTGATCAATTGCGAAAAATGCACCTGCCCTCAGGCGCAGTATGATACCTGCACCTACTACAAGAAAGGATACGTTGATTACTGCCCGAATGGGATACCGGACTTTGACCAAAAACAAAATGGCTGGTGGACGGGAATGCCGCCGGGGGTGCAATGGACACATTGTGGACCGGTCGCGCTGGCCAACTGCATGTGGTGGTTTGATTCGAAGTTTGAACCAAATCCCGTCGACCCGCGCCCATTTTATCCGGGGCTGATCACGCCTCCGAAGAACGATCATTACAAGCTGGTCCAATCGTACGACGGTCAGGGAATCTGGGACGATCACGATACCAATAACGTGAGGCCCCTGGTGGACTCGTTGGCTCTGTACGCGAAGACAAATCAGGGGAGCCCCGGAACATTTGTAACCGACTTGGCCAATGCCGCTACAAATTGGATCGCTAAAGCGGGGATGTCGAGTGATTACACGGTCAAACTGATGCCGGTCACACCGGCG
>JBGOTX010000245.1:0-4146 GCA_041476705.1 Candidatus Zixiibacteriota bacterium | reverse complement strand
CCCTTTCGTACACGAGTTCAACGGCGAGTCCGTCAAGTTTTGGTTCGACTACATATTCAAGTCCAAGCGCCAACTCTTCTACGTCGGAAGTCCCTACGCCAACACCCTCTCTCACTCTGCGGTCGAATTCCGTGAATTCTTCGACCGAGGTGACCTTTTGAAGCGACAGCATCGGAATCCGATGTGGAACGGATTCGAATTTCTTCGATGGCGTAGCGCCGACCCTTTGGCTGGGGGAGTCGGGGGTAACCAGTTCGGGGAAATCGGACTCGATCTGGAGCAGGCGGTCAAAGAGGCGGTCAAAATCAGCGTCGCTGATTTCGGGTCGGTCTTGCACATAGTAGAGCCGGTTGTGCCGTTCAATCGCGGTTTTGAGCCGTTCCAGTTCGGCTCGGATATCGGCGCTCGGTTTGGTCATGGTATTAATAAAGGATGGTGCGGAACGGTGGTCAACCAGAGAGGGGCTCCCTCACGGGGTGTGGTGCTGTTTACGAAAGGCGGAGATTTCCCGGCCCGCAACGTCGTCAACGATCTCAGTCACCCAAATACGGCAGACCCGGGAATCAGCCGTGACTTCAGCCATCACCGCCTCCGCGAGATGGTAGGTAAAGGCCGAGGTCTCATCAGTGAATTGAATACAGACGACCGAACGTGCCTTGTTTGTCAGCACCAGAGGGTCCGCCAGTTGTGCCCGGAAATCGAGCCAGCGGAAATCAGCCGGCGAGGCGTGGTTGGGGGGCGTAAGCGAGTTGTCGCACCGCCACATTTTTCGAGGTCTGGACACTTCGATGAACAACAATTCGCCGTTCTTGTCGCAGTCGAGCCGGACGGCGGTCGATTCGATGAACGAGAAGAAGCGTCGAGAGGGCGAGTAGGCGCCGACCGGGATATACAACGAGTCTTCTTCCAACTGATAAAAACCCCGACCGGGCTGGGTCGGCCGGGTCGGGGCGTTGATGACAACTTTGAGCGTGGCGTCGGACATCGGCTCACTTCAGTTCTTTGAGTCGTTCCTCCGACTGTCTGGCCTCCAGCGTCCCCTTGTGGTCGGCCACGATCTTCTTGTAAATCTTGCGGGCCTCGTCTTTCTTGCCCAGTTCCTGCTTCGACCGACCGAGTTTGAACATCGCCTTGAGGACGATATTCGTCTCGGTGTAGTGGTCAAGCACATACTCAAATTCTTTCACCGCGTCGGTGTATTTCTCCTGCGAGTACAAGCAGTCACCGATCCAGAAGTGGGCATTAGCGGCGTTTTCGTTCTGAGGACAGGAATCGAGAAAGGTCTTGAAAGCCGTGACGGCGGGTGCGTATTTACTGCCGCGAACCAGCAGGAAGGCATCATCGTACAGAGCGACGCAATCGGCCGTGGATTTTTCGACTGTCCCGTTTCCGGCGCTCTGAGCGCCGGGAGAACCACCGATTGTGACTTTCTCGCGCACCCGGGTAAGGGCGTCGATGCGCTGGACCAGGTCGTTATAGTTCTCCAGCAGGCGTTGAATCCCCTGCTGTAGATCGGAAACGGAGGTGCGGATTTCGGTCGTCAGGCGGGCGTTCGACTGCGCTCCGGCGGTGATGATCGAGTCCATCCGCTCGACGAGCCGTTGGCTTTCGGCGTTTTGTCTTCGGATGCTGTTCAGCGAGTCCTTGACTTCATCGACATCCCGTTTGGTAGGACACCCCGTCAGGAGCAGTCCCATACCGATAACCGCCGTCATAGCGACGGCGGTCATCGAAGGTGTTTTTTTTAGTTTCATGGTCGTCCGTCCGGACCGGTTACTGAGAGACGACACGGAACTCGGAGCGGCGGTTCTTCGACCAGGCGCCTTCGTTGTGGCCGGCGTCAACCGGACGTTCTTTGCCGTAGCTTATCACCGTCATCCGGCTCGGCGCTATGCCCAGACCCGACAGATAGTCCATCACCGAGTTGGCCCGTTTTTCCCCGAGCGACAGATTGTACTCGACCGTCCCGCGTTCATCGCAGTGACCTTCGATTTTGATGATGACATTGGAGTACTTCTGCAAGAGCGCAAAGTTGGCGTCAAGGGAGGCCTTGGCGTCCGGGCGAAGGTTGTATTTGTCAAAATCAAAGTACACGGTCTGAAGTTGCTCTTCGCGGAGAACTTCCTTGGCCGGTGGCGGTGGCGGAGTAGCGGTGTCCTTTGTGACCACTGGCAGCTTGGTCTCAATTGGGGCCGGAGGCGGAGCTACCGGCTCCTGCTTCTTAGGGCAACCGTTCAGAAACAGCATGGTTCCGATCGCTACGATCAGGAACAGAAAGAGAGTTGTTCTTTTCATTTTGTATCCCTTCTCATCAAGAACAATAGTGTCCGTATTTACCTGTATCTACTTAATCTATCGCTGGTTTCATAAAACCGTCAACAAAAATCGGCGCGAAATATGCGATCCCTGGGCGGTCTATCCACCTGCAACTCAGAGGATTATCCAACTGCTACCATAATGGAGTGATCCTTGAGCGATAAACGAGTCATCAACGTATCGGTCCCCAGGTCGGGTTGGAGCAGACGCCCGACGTTGTGATTCTCCTCTGATTCCGACCTGAATAATCCATTGTGAAAATATCGCTTCCGCCAAGACGGGTGGAGGCGAAAATGATATGTTTGCCATCGGGGGAGAAGTGGGGGTTTTCATTCTGGCCAAACCCGGTCATCAGGTGCGGATTGTTGCCGGAGGTATCAATAGAAGCCAAATCAAACCGCCCTTCCGGAGTTCGACTGACAAAGGTCACCCGGTCGCCGCGCCGCGACCAGATGGGCGAGTCGTTATACCGTCCCTCGTACGTCAGACGCTTGGTCGTGATACCGTCGGCGTCGCTCATGTATATCTGCGGGCTTCCGGTGCGATCGGACGAATAGGCAATCATCCGGCTGTCGGGAGACCAGGTCGGGCCGGATTCAATTGCCCGCGAATTGGTTACCCGTTTGATAATTCGGCCGGTCATATCGAGCACATAAATCTCGGAGTTGCCGTCCTTGGAGAGCACGCAGGCGAGCCGGTTGCCATCGGGGGAAACGGCCGGCGCCGCGTTGATACCGGCAAATGCGGCAATTCGAGTCGCCTTTTTGCTCACGACGTCAACCTTATAGATGTGCGGGTTGCCATCGACGAAGGTAGTGTAGAAAATCTCGCGCCCGTCGGGGGTCCAGCAGGGAGAAATATTAATTGACCCGTTACTGGTAATTTGTTGCTCGTTGGAGCCGTCATAGTCGGCGACAAAGATTTCTTTGGCCTTGCCGGTCTTTCTGCAATACGCGATCCGGGTGCGGAAAATCCCGGCGTCGCCGGTCAGGGCGCGGACAATCTCATTGGCGACATCGTGTCCCAGGTCGCGCCACCGGGATTTGTTGTTCTCCTGCGTCCCTTTGCCGATTTCCTGATTCCGCTGGGTGTCAAAAATGCGCCAGCGAACGCGCAGGTTCGATCCGGGGAACTCAGCTTCCAGCCGCACCAGATAGGTCGCCCCGAGGCGATGCCAGGCCAGCAGGTCCATCTCCTTAATTTCGTACGTGCGGATATAGAAACTGTCAATTTCGATCAGCTCAAAGTCGGCGTAGAACTCGATATCGTATTGCACCACGCCGGTCGCGGCCCGCATGAAGGCGGAATCGTCTTTGGTGATATATTGCGTGCCGACATACTTCATGTCCTCGACGCCGATGGTGGTCGGCTTGGCGTCGCGAGTTATGACCGTATCGAAGGGGATGTTTTTGATATTATCATTCTGTGCGTACGCCGTTGCGGTTGCGCAGATGATCGCGAGTATCAGAAAGAATCGTTGTTTCATGATCTTCTCAGATGTTAAGGTTCGTATTTGAAAGGTATGGTGATGCCGAGAATTTCGTCGGCGAATTCTTTGGGAAACGGTGGAAACGGTGAAGAGCGGTCAATCGCGGTGACACAGGCCTGGTCAAATGCCGGAATCCCCGAAGACTTCACGACTTTGGATTCTACTACTCGCCCGGATTTAAGCACTTGAAAATATACGACGCAGACGATTGCACCGTCGGCTTCGATGGGATTGATCCAATTCGTTTGAATTTTATAGAAGGCTTGGGAGAACCAGTAGGGGTAATTGAATGAGGCGTTGTCTACTGATGCTCCAGCGAAAGGTGAACCGGCCGCCTGACT
>JBGOTX010000244.1:0-4147 GCA_041476705.1 Candidatus Zixiibacteriota bacterium | reverse complement strand
TCGGAGTTCTGGTCGATAAAGGGCAGAACGCGATGGGACAGGATCAGGATGATCTGATTATCGCGCCGTTTTCGACCGTTCAGCGCAAGATTCTGGGGGCCGATCATGTCAACACGATTCTGGCGTCTGCCGTAAGCGCGGCGCGAATCCCCGAAGCCCAGAAACAGATTACTGATCTTCTGCGCACCCGGCATCGACTGGCTGACTGGCAGGACAATGATTTTACCATCCGCACGCAGTCCGAGATCAGCGCCGCCGCCGGTTCCACGACGAAAATCATGACCATGCTCCTTGGAAGCATTGCATCGGTCTCGCTGTTGGTGGGCGGAATCGGGATCATGAATATCATGCTCGTGTCAGTGACCGAGCGAACCCATGAGATAGGTATCCGGATGTCGCTGGGGGCGCGTCGACGGGACATCCTTAAGCAATTTCTGGTCGAGTCGGCCATGCTCAGCATGCTGGGTGGAATTGTTGGTGTCGGTCTGGGCGTGCTTGCGGTGCGAGTGATAGCCCAGATGGCTGGCTGGCCGGTGCTGGTCGCGCCCAACACGGTGGCTTTGGCGTTTGCGTTTGCCGCGGCGGTGGGGGTGTTCTTTGGTCTCTACCCGGCGAGCAAGGCCTCAAAGCTTAATCCGATTGAAGCGCTGAGGTACGAGTAGGCAGGGGCGGGTTACTTCCCCTTCGATCCGACTATCCTGAACTTGTCCGGGAATTCATTGGTGTGAAGCCAGAGCTTGATCTCATCTTTCTTGAACGGAAGATACTTGCC
The DNA here is from genome assembly GCA_041476705.1 of Candidatus Zixiibacteriota bacterium. Taxonomy (GTDB): domain Bacteria; phylum Zixibacteria; class MSB-5A5; order GN15; family FEB-12; genus JACRAV01. The sequence goes on along the minus strand of JBGOTX010000244.1, from coordinate 3,375 downwards.
ACATAGCCGCTCGAAACTCTCGGCGGTCGTGGCGCTCCCGGAGAATAGTTGGCGGCAGAAATTGCCGAACGAGCCCTCACCCATCTGCGAGCGCAGGTAGTTCAAGAACAAGAGCGCCCGGTCATCCAGCACAAAGACGTCCTTATAGTTCCTGACGTCGTCCGCTGTGAGGGACAGCAGTGGTTTTTCGGGGGGCAGAGGCCGTCCGCGATTGTCCGTGCCGGTGCGCTTTTTATCGAGGTAGGTCTGTTCCAGCCATTTCATCAGATTATCGTACCAGCTGTTTCCCCAGAGCGAGCCGAGGGCGGGCAGATGGAAGTAACTGGGGAAGCCCTCAATCGCCAGCGCGTAGAGCGAATCGGATTTGGGCACATTGGCGTTGACAAACGGATGCACCAGTTCATGCGCTAATCCCATGCGGGCATAAATGTCGTCATCAATGGCCTGCCATGTCCCTATCTGGAGGCCGGTGACATTCCCCGATGAAATATCGCCATACGGTGGAAGCTCCATAATGAAATGGTCACCGGCCACTGCATTGTGGTTATACCGGGCGCGATACGTTTTCAAAAGTTGCTCGGCGAACGTAAGCACCTTAACGGCCTGACGAGTCGAGAGTCCGTCGGCATAGTGGAAGGTGGTGATATCACCGCGCCGGGCGATTTTCCATCGCTGGGCCGAACACTGGGCCGCAAACAGGTCGGTGTTGTCCGCCTGCCAGGGGGAGATGCGCAGGCCGCGTTCGGTGGTGTCGATCAGATAGTCGCCGCAAAAGACGATCTGATATTCGGCGGGAATCCGCAAGCGCACGGGACGGAAGGTGGTGGCATACGCGGGGGCTCCCGCCTCGAGAAAAACGGGAAACCAGAGGGAATATCCGTAAGCTCTCAGTAATACCCCGCTGGAATCAATCCGCATGTAGTCCGAGGAAGATCGGGCCTTGGATGGACTGAAATACCCGCGGTAGAAAATGCGGAGAGAATCGCGGGGGGCAAGCGTGTCCAAGGTAACGGTGGTCCTGGTGGCGATCAGCGAGTAGTCGTGCGAATAGAATACCGGCGACCCGTCGAACTTTACCGCTTTACCCGCCTGAAGGACCGAATCGACCTGCAGTTCGCCGTGCAGAAAGAAGGTGACAGCCGCCTCGACCACTGGTTTGGTGTCAAAGTAAACCCCCACATTGCCGCGCAAGGTTCCTTCGTTTGGCGTGAAGGTGACATCGAGATCGTAACGATTCACTTTTGGATAGGGGGAGGCAAAAAGGGTACTCGAGAGACATAGAAGTACAATCAGAGTGCGCATGAGTGGTCCTTATCTAGCAGCATCATTTCAATATCTGCTTGACGAGTGAGCGGCCATCGATTGAATCGGGCGGGGTAATTCCGAGTAGTTCAGCCAGTGTCGGTGCCATATCGACGGTACGGACAGGTGCGGGCAAATGTTGCGGTTTGATTCCATGACCCCAGAAGACCAATGGCACATGGCGATCGTACCAGTAGGGCGAACCGTGACCGGTGCCAGTGGGGGAACTTGTCAGGTACACATGTTCCTGTAATATGACGTTAACGTCGGGTTCACGGCCTCGAAAGGCGCCGCGTTTCGCCATCCGCTCAATATCCCATCCGGTCGTATCAGTGCCCACTAATTCCCCGGCCGTTAACAGGTACGCCACGCACTGATCGAGCTTGAGTTTATCGGCAAGGTCTCTTTCAATGAGCCAATCCTGCGGAATCTTGGTTTTGTCCAGATTCCTGCGCTTAATCGCCAGGTCGCTCCCTATGAAATACAGAACATCATCAAGAGAGCGCCACTGCAAGGTCGGCCAGATAGCCCGTCCGACGACATATCGGTAATCGTTGGTTGAAAGCCGATTCCTTCCGCTCGGAAGTTCCTGACACCCGTGATCGCCGCTCAGGGCCACGACATAGTTGTCCACACCCACCGTTGAGTCCAGTTGCCGAAACAAGGTATCGAGACAGCGGTCGAGACGAAGATAGTGATCAAAGATTTCCTGGCTTTGCGGGCCGTACGCGTGTCCGACGACATCAGCGGCGGAGCATGATACAATCAGAAGGTCGGTTCCCTTACCCTGTCCGACGTTTTCACTCAGTATCAGCTCACGGGCAAACCGGATCAGCAATTGATCGGCGAAGGGAGTTGCGTACAGAGCTTGATAATATGAAGCAAACGGGTCTTCTTTTGAAAAGGCGTGTGGAAAGGTCGTGTTCCGACCGTCATTTTCCTCGGCTACCTTATCGACACCGATCAGGTTATACAAGGTCGTGTCGCCGATCCGATTCCAGACTGAATCTTTCCACGTGTCTTTCGTCGGGCCGGTGTTAAACTGGTTCAACCAGTCGGGGAGTGATTGACTGTAGGCGGTCGAGGTGACAAAGTCACCGGTCTTGCGATCCCACCAATAGACGCCATTCGGGCGGTCACTAGGAGAAAGAATCTGGCCCGCAGAAAGGACGGCGGCCCGATCTTTGAGAGATACCGAGAACACCCGATCAGCCGGGGTAGCCGATTTCAGCCAATTCCCGATTGCCGAACGCATAAGAAAATGCGGCGATGAACCAAGCGAATCTTCGCGCTTCAACGGTGCACGGGTGGTTCGGACCAGTCGCATGGTAGTATCCTTCACGGCGTTGACTACCGTGTCATGTTCCCGGTCGTAGAACTCGTTGCCGACAATGCCGTGATGCTTAGGGAAACAGCCGGTGGACAGCGTGGCGTGGCCGACGGCAGTCTCGGTGTTGGCGTGATCGTGACTCGCCGAGTCGAAAACCGCGCCCTCGGTCAGGAGACGCTTCAAACCGCCGGTAAAGAACGGGGTAAAGCGGGTGACGTAGTCACCCCTCATCTGGTCAATGACAATGACGACGCCCAATTTGGGCGGGCGCGACTGGTTCTTAGAATCCGCCGCGACTGCGCCTGTCGCAGTCCAAGCGGCGACAAACAAGCAAAGGCACTTCATCTCGTTATCCCTCCGGTTCGATATCCCAATCAAGTTATCCCCTGCCAATCAACGGACTTATCAGTCCGCCGCAAGACAAAAGCGGTTGGACCGAGGCCAACGAGGGCATCGAAAGCTGATCATATCTTGAGCAGGCGGTCCGGTCGTCGAACAGAATGCGGTTGAGAGGGGCCGAGTTGGTCCGTTCGGCCATTGTCATAGATAGGCCCGACCGATATGTCGGGTATGAGTTGGGCCAGGATCATAAGCAGGGTGCTCACGGCGGTCGCTGTTTTTGTCGGCGTCGGCGTGGTGGCCCAGACGGGGCACGATGATTCATTACTGTCAAGCATTGGCGCGCACCGGGGTATCGAGTGCTCGCGGTGCCATCAGGCCGTGGCCGAGATTGGTGGGAGCGG
>JBGOTX010000243.1:0-4148 GCA_041476705.1 Candidatus Zixiibacteriota bacterium | reverse complement strand
TGCGGCGAGTACCCCTTCACCTCGCCATAACTCAGGCGCATCGTGCCGTTGGCATCGGGGTACATATTCCCGCCTTGCCAGGAAGCATAGGCCTCGATTAGCCGGGGAGCCAGTCGCATCTGGGCGCCGTCAAAGACCTTGCCCCGTTCCAATTGCTCATCCAACTCCGGCTTGAGGGCCTTGGCCAGATTGATAAATGGATCATCCAGTTGTTCGAGCTCGGATTTGCTCATGGCGAACATAGCCAGCCGCCGGGCCGAATCGCCGACTTTGGTCTGGGTGTACAGACCATCAATCAGTCTGTCCAGATTACCGGCAGTTGCGCCGGTAAATTGATCGATTGCGGCTATCTTTTGGTTAACCGGAAGCGTCAGGGTTCTCCCTATAAAGTACCCAAGCAGTTGCCTGTCCACCTGCGGGACCAGATTGATCTGCGCATTCTTGAGGCGCTCTTTGGCCGCCAGCGTGTCACGGTCCTGATATCCTCGCTCGCGCTCCAGGTCGGGTTTCTGGCGCTCGCACGCCCAGCGATAGATCGTGCTCGAGAGACGAAGATAATCGCACCCGTATGACATGCGGCCGAGCACGAAATCCCTGGCCTGGTATTGTTCACGCGCGCGGTACAAACTATCGAGGGCCGGAAGCACTCCCCCAAACTGTTTTTGTAGTGTCGTACTGGTCTGAAGAAATGCGGTCAGTTGCTTTTCCTGGTCCCGTTTGTAGGCGAGAATGTTTCTTTTCTTGAAACCATCCATGATCCCGTACGATTTCTTCAGCCCATTGTTCAGCCCGGCCATGCGAGACGCCATGCGGAGTTCGGTGGTGGAGTCCTTGGTGCCGGCGTCGCCAATGATCCGAATCTGATCCTCCAAAGTCCCGATGGAATTGGGGTAATTAATATTGATCTGATTAGCCAATTCGTACGAACTTATGTAGCGCGAGGTATTCCCCGGAAAACCGAGCGTCATCGTAAAATCCCCCTCGCGAATGCCCTCGGTCGAAATAGAGAGGTATGCCTTGGGATGGTACGGTACATTCTCAACCGAGTAATCGGCGGGTTTCCCGTCCGGCGCGACATAGGCCCGCAGAAAAGAGAAATCTCCGCAGTGTCGCGGCCACATCCAGTTGTCGATATCATCGCCGTAGTTGCCGATTGCTTCGGGCGGAATCTGGACGATGCGGATATCGCGAAGCTCCAGCATAGTGTACAAAACATACTGCCTGCCGCCTGACATCTTGGCGAGCCGCGCCTTGACGTTGCCGACTGCCTCGGTTTCCTTGATGAGTTCTTTGGTGGCTTTGTCGATTACCTGATACCGTTCCAGGTCCCCCGTGCCGGCACCGACACCCGCAAGAATCCGCTCGGTCACATCCTGAATCGATAAGGTGGCGTACGCCTTGTATCCCAGCGCCGGGAGTTCCTCACCCGTCGTGGCGGCATAGAAACCGTCGCGTACGTAATTGTGCTCAAGGGTGCTCTGCTCCTGGATAGCTCCGAACGCAACGTGATGATTGGTCAGCAAGAGACCATTGGGCGACACGAACGAGCCGGTAGCGCCCAACTGAACCACGGCGTTGGCAAGACCGGTACCATCGGAATTATAGATTTCCTCCGGTTTGAGTTGCAATCCGCGGGCGGAAAGAGTGTCCCAGGGAAGCTTTTGAAGCATGTACAGCGGCCACATTCCTTCGTCGGCGAATGCCGTGCTGGAAATGACAACTGATGTGATCAGGGTTAACCAGAGGCGGGGATGGCGATTCATAGTAAGTCTCCTCTAAGATTGTCTTTAATATCTACTTTGAGGCAAGGAGAGCAAGAGGAATCTGTTGCTACTCTAACATAGGATTTTGTTGGCGTTCTCTGGCACTGCCGTCGGAATCGCGGCCAAGAGATGAACAAATCGGACACAAGAAGATATATCTAATCTATATTAGTGTATCGTGTGCGCGCCATTAACATTATGGATGACAATATCTTATAATACACCGAACGTGTGACTGACCGTTCGAGGAAATGGGGATTGTTGCAGAGTGGGTGAAGCCCGGACCGGGCCTATCCTTTGCCCAGAAGGGAAGCTTTGTCGAGCCGGACACAGGCCTCAAGGAGTACTGAATCGATATCCTGATCAATATTGGGAGTCGGGAGTTCGGCTGGATCCACCGTTTCGATGCTCCACACCCCTCTCTGCCAAGCCATGCCCCTGAGGATGGCATCAGCTCCGACGCTGTCAATACACTCGGCGTGAATAATGCGGCCGCGGTCGACGTGCACAGTCAGGTGATCCGCATTCGCCGTCACCTCGATGCGAACCGGGCGCTTATTCGTACGCCATACTTCCAAAAGGTCGATTAAGCTCATGTCTTCCAGCGTCCCATGGGTGCCAAGTTCCTTGAGGACGGCGAGCCGTTGCTTGGTGGAGTCATCGATGCGGGCATGTATCCGTTCAAGTTTAGCGATGATCGCTCCGGCATCGGCGTCAACCGGCAAGACGTCTTCGACGCCGTGTTTCAGAAGTCGGGTTGCTTCAGCGACGATGTCGTTCTCTAACAGCAGAATCGTACACAGTTGGTCGAGGGCCACGCCGCGCACGGCCAGACCGATAATGACATCATAGACATCCTGGGTCGAACCCGAATCCCGAATGACGAGTGTTCTCGGCCCGTACCGGCGACAGAATTTTGCACACTCATCAATCGACTGCGAGTGGCTGAGCGAAAAATTGGCGCCGTGGAAAGCCGCTTCAAGGCCGGAAGACAGCGAGCCGCGGGAGATGAAGAGATGGACTCTGAATGGTGAGTGACGAAGCATTTGTGCGGTCAGGTCGTCGCAAATTGCGTCGATCAACGCGCTGAGTACTTCGGGACCTACATATGCCCCAACCAGTTTTCGCAATTTCTGTTCAACCTGGCCCAACTGACGAGCGGAAATCCCCGACGCATCCGGCCAGGTGTGGCAAAAGCAGTCAGACGCCGTCAGAATACTGCCGCCAAATTGATCTATTCCTGAGGTTATCGACGGCACAGGCGACCCTTCGCGATACATATGCCGAAGCATCTGGACGACCAGCGGCGGGTAGTCCCAGCCGGCGAGTCGCCCGGCCGATAAACCGATGATGTCGGCCCGGTCGAATCCGTCGATTGAGGTCAGGTTTTCCTCGGCGAGATTGTGCAGGGACGCGGCTGTGGTTACGACCTGTCGCAGGTGACCGGGGAGGTTAATTCTTGTACAAATCGCGTCGGTCAGTCGTGCCACCGCCACGGCATGGTGCGCCGCGGCACTCTTCTCCCCGGATGGGAGGTGACGAAGCAATTGCAGATTTTTCTGAAAGAGTTCGGAACTCACATCCTCGTTCGTATTGTTCAACAGCAGTGCCGCTTCGGTGGTGTAAAACCGGACGGTGACCGAAGGCCGCTGAACTCGAAGCTTCCGAATGAAAGAATCGCACTTACTGCGCAAGCTCTTTTCTACAAAAACATAGTCAACATTCCGCGTTTGGATCTCAGTGAGGGCCGCGTCTACGTTCTGTACCACCCGGGGCGTGAGACGTTCGGCGCTGAGTGAGAACATCAGATGCTGGCTGATTCGACCCGATTGGGTGATGAAAAGTACAACCTTGCGATCCGCCAATACCGAATCCGGCTTGTTCGCTGTTTCTTCGACCACCAAAGTGTCTTCGGTCAAGTTGCCCCGCCGAGATTCGTGGTCCGGCGAATCATTAACTTTGGGCACCTCGATAGACTCACTGGGGCTGGGAGGTGTTGGCGGTGTGCTGGAAATCGGCGGTGCCAGCCGATCGATCAATCCGTCTATGGCCTCGGATTCGGCCTGAAACAGTTCCAATCGAAGTCCCCGAAGATGCTCGCCGAGGGCGTCGACCATTAATGTATCGCCGGGGTCAACGCAGGCGACACTGATCGTCTTGCTTTCTCTGTCAAGGCAGAACGGCACAGCTTTGTATCGCCGAATGATATCTATCGGAAGCGAGCGAAAGGCTGACTCCAGAATGGTCGGATTGATCGCGGGAAATCGGCTCGGCGTCGCTTCCGGAGCGGATTGTCCCGTGTTGTCAGGCGCAGAATCGGACGGATATCCTTCGGAAAATCCTCCGGACATGTCGGGGTAATCCATGCTATGCTCCATTGGCCTG
>JBGOTX010000242.1:0-4183 GCA_041476705.1 Candidatus Zixiibacteriota bacterium | reverse complement strand
GGGACGATAGTCTTTCGATCTGCCTCGATTCAGTTCAGGCACAGTTTGGCCGGGTCGAGCCGATCTTTCACGTCCACCCGTCGTCCTACGACTGGCTTTTGTATGTCCTGAATCCGCGCCACAATCCATCATACGAAGGATGGGTGTACCGTCGGGCGGGGGGTGTTTCTGAGCTGCCGATGGAAGACGACTAATTCGACGATCGTCTTTCATTGTCAGGGAAATCGCGGTATAAGGCAGTCTTCAAATCTTTGACCGCGGTGAAAACCGCCGCATGAAGCCGTTCGACTTCGCCGGAGCGGGTGGCCACCAGCCGGAAGGCATCGTCCAATTGCGCCACATTCTGCACCACAATGGTTACGAGGAATTCACCCAACTCCTGCGGACCGAATCCAAACTTCCGCCTTGTCACATTAAACGACTGAATATGCCCCTGTGTTTTCAGATGTCCCAGGTACGCATTGACCGCCGCACAAAACTCCAGGTCTTTGGATGACTCCTTAAGATTGCACCAGACGTGGTAGTAGTTCATCATCTCGACTCCGTGTCCCGATCCTGCGTCTGCAAATGTTCCCGCGCTCAGTCGTTGCGATGCCGGCGGGGGCGCCCCATCTTCAGGCGGGCACCATAGTTAACCAGATGAATCTATTTAACACTAAACCAACGGTCAAGCGGCATGAAAATAAAGTTGACACCCGGGTGGTAGTTGGTGTTGATTATGAGCATCAATTTATAGGAGGATACGAATGAAACGAGTTCTGGTATTTTTCGTGATGGTGGCGCTGGTGGTAAGCGGCATCGGATGCGCCTCGATGAAAAAGCGTGACAAAGGAGCCATCATCGGTGCCACGGCCGGCGCGGTGATCGGCGGCGTGATCGGCAAGCAGGCCGGCAACACGGCGGTTGGCGCCATTCTCGGCGCGGCCATCGGCGGCGCGGCGGGAGCGTATATTGGAAACTACATGGACAAGCAGGCCGAAGAAATGAAGCGCGATCTTGAAGGTGCCAGGATCGAACGAGTCGGCGAAGGGATCAAGATCACCTTCAATTCGGGAATTCTCTTTGACGTCAACAAAGCGGAACTTCGCGGTGAAGCCAAAACAAACCTCGAAAAGCTGGCGGTCATCCTAAACAAGTACCCAGACACCAAAATTGTGGTCGAAGGGCACACTGATTCGGACGGTTCGGATGATTACAATCTGAATCTGTCGCGTCTGCGCGCCCAGTCGGTTTCGAATTTCATCGCGACGAGCCAGGTCGATCCCACCCGCTTCACCATTATGGGGTATGGCGAGACTCAGCCGGTGGCCGGTAATGATACCCCCGAGGGGAAACAGCAGAATCGCCGCGTGGAGATCGCCATTTTTGCCAACGACAAGCTCAAGGGAGTGGCCAAGCAACAGGCCGGGTGAGGCGCCGGAGTCGATTTTCTAATCTTATCATGACGAGCCATCACCCGGCCCGGTGGATGGCTCTTTTCATGAGGGCATGAAATGCAGGATCACAAACATAGAGTGGTTGTTGTCGGCGGAGGTTTCGGCGGTCTGTACGCAGCCAAGGCCCTGCGACGAGCGCCGGTGCAGGTAACGCTTATCGACAAACGAAACTTCCATCTGTTTCAGCCGTTGTTGTACCAGGTCGCGACCGGCGGTCTCTCGCCGGGAGAAATTGCGTCACCCCTTCGCCGGATCCTCAATCGACAAAAAAATACCGAGGTGATACTGGGAGAAGTCACGCAAATCGACGTCGCCGCCAAAGCGGTGGTCATGCTCAACGGAACCGTCGCTTACGACACGCTGATTGTGTCCACCGGCGTCGGGCATGATTATTTCGGCAACAATGATTGGGAGCGGTTTGCGCCGGGGTTGAAGACGGTTGAGGACGCGATCGAAATTCGGAGCAGGATTTTCAGGGCCTTTGAAGACGCCGAGCGTGAAACCGATCCGGTTTTGCGAAAAAGATTGATGACCTTTGTTATTGTCGGTGGCGGTCCAACCGGGGTCGAACTGGCGGGCGCGCTCGGAGAAATTGCGCACGACACGCTCAAGCACGATTTCCGGAAAATTAATCCCGGCTCAGCTCAGATTATTTTGATCGAGGCCTCGGATCGGATTTTGTCGTCGTTTCCACCTGTTCTTTCCAGCAGGGCGGTTTCTTCTCTTGCCCGGCTTGGAGTGCAAGTCCTGACTGACCACCGGGTGATGAAAATCGATAACGGCGGCGTGGAGGTGCGGCAGGCCGACCGGGCGAAAACCATCGCGGCCGCCACCGTGATATGGGGCGCCGGTGTTAGGGGCTCTTCGCTCGGCCTTGATCTCGTGGCTGGCAACACCGCTTGCCTCGATCGGGCGGGGCGGGTGAAAGTGAATCCCGATCTTACCGCGCCGGGTCAACCCGACATATTTGTCATTGGCGATTTGGCGAGCTTCACGCACCAAACCGGCGAGCCCTTGCCCGGAATTGCGCCAGTGGCCATGGCTCAGGGGCGATTTGTCGCCCGGGCCGTCGTGACGCGATTGCAAGGGGAGGGCATCGGGACTTTCCATTATTTCAATAAAGGAGTACTGGCCACCATCGGCCGCGCCGCCGCAGTCGCGGATTTCGGATGGGTGCGTGTATCCGGGTATCCGGCCTGGCTATTGTGGCTGTTCGTTCACCTCATGTATCTGGTTGAGTTTGAAAACCGCCTCCTCGTCCTGGTGCACTGGGCGTGGAGCTATCTGACCTTCAACCGTGGCGCCCGACTGATCACCGGTGAATCCGGAGACAGCCAGTCGCGCCGATAGATTCTTTACCGTCGTTTCACAACGACGCTCTCTGAAACCCGGCCGTTTCATTTCAGCCGGTATCCATGAAACGCAATCAACCGTAAGTAGAGTTTATATGTCTCTTATTACCGCGCAAGTCGTTAGGGGGTGGTCGTTTGAAAGCATAATGAAAACAAAAAAATTGGCTCGTTGATGGCCCGCAATTTACATATATGAATTTCACGTCCAGCGTTGCTGTCTTGGAACAGCGTAGAGGGATTCTTGAGATCGAGGGGGTCAAAAGGGGGATTTTTGCATTGGGCGCAAGGACAGCACCAGGGGCAAGGGTGGCGCTGGGAATAAAGGAAGGTGCCGGGTACAACATCGGGGGCTTATCGGAATTTTTCGATGAGCGGCCATGCTCATCGAGACACTGAAAAGCAGCTCTGTTAAAGCGGGGCTGTTTTTTTGTTTTCGTCCCCAATTGGTTGCTCTGCTTACCGGTGAACCAACCGACATCATGTGGTGTAAAAGCTTTGAGAGTCGAAAGTTGATAATGTTTCAGTCGATAGGATTTCAATGAATCATCGTCGGGGTACCAGAGACAGTGCATGGGCGGCAGGGGTTTCCGACCTGGCTGTCGCCGTAGGCGGCCCTTTGCGCGTGCTCATGCTGGCTCCTGCTGACGACTCCACCTCCCAGGATGCGACTCTGGCTATGTTGGCCCGGCGCTTGTCGACCGGTGAAGCCGGCAAAGAACTCTGCGAAGTGAGGTTGGTGGACACCCATCGGACGGGGTCGTCCTGGTCACGTCTGAAGCAGTATGCTCATTCGATGCTTGGCCTGGGGGACCGGGGGGGGAATGTTGATACCATGCTGGTGCAGATTGGGTCTATTAGTTCGCTGTGGCTACAGCTCGTGCCGTCGTTGGTGGTCGCCCGATTCTATCATCGCCGACTGGTAGCGCGGATCTGCCTGCCGGCGCTGGATCAACAACTTCCGATCTTTGGAAAGGTTCTGCGACTTCTGTTGTCAGGCGCCGATGTTGTCGTCACCACCTCTGACTGGGAGGGGATGGCCCTGAAACGGTGCGGCATCGATTCGACGGTGATCGCGCCAATTCTTCCGACGAGCGTGGCGAGGGCAAACGCGCCCCTTCAGCCGCGTTTGGTCGTTCATATTCGGCGGTGGAGCCAAAGCGATCTCGCGTTCGTCTTGCGAGCGTTTACCATCGTCAAACAGAAATATCCGCGCACCGAACTCAGTATTGCGGTATCACCGGCGATTCGGTTGAGGGTTGAATCATACATCAGGGGCGAGGGTTTGGCCGGAGATCGAGGGGTGGCGGTGATAACCGACGATCACATGTCCGAACTCGGGACGCGGGGTGATATCGTCATTTGTCCTCCGGCCGACAACTCCTTTCCGTTTGATCT
>JBGOTX010000241.1:0-4185 GCA_041476705.1 Candidatus Zixiibacteriota bacterium | reverse complement strand
CGGCGGATGGGTGTACGGTATGAGCGAGACGATGGTATCGGTCGGATACGCGGCCGGGATAGATTCGCCCGATCCGACCAACGATCCGCATGCCAAATTCCAGCTGTACAAAACCCACCCGTTTCTACGCCGGATTTTGGAAGGCGGAACGATGTTGCATTACGGCGCCAAAACGATCCCGGTGGGCGGGTATTATTCAATGCCCCGCCTTTTCCATGACGGTCTCCTGCTTTGCGGCGATTCGGCCGGCATGTTGAATGCGCGGAAGCTCAAAGGGGTGCATCTGGCGATCAAGTCCGGCATGCTGGCGGCGGAAGCACTTTTCGAGGCGGCCAAAGCCGGCGATTATTCTCCGGCGAAGTTGTCGAAGTATCAATCCAAATTTGAAGAGAGCTGGGCGAGGCGCGAGTTGTGGGAAACTCGCAATTTCCACGCCGCATTTGAAGGCGGATTGTGGACGGGTATGTTCCATGCCGGCATGCAAATCCTGACCGGCGGTGGCGGGTTGTTTAATCGCCGCGACCACAAACCCGACCACGCCTACATGCTCAAGACCGCCGATTACCAGAAGCGATTTGGCCGAACGCCTCAACGGGCGGCGGTCAAGTTCGACAACAACTATACCTTCGACAAGGTCACCGACGTTTACAAATCCGGCACCATGCACGAAGAGCACCAGCCCTCGCATCTGGTCATCGCCGATTATGACATTTGCAACACCCGCTGTACCGAGGAATATGGCAACCCCTGCCAGCATTTCTGCCCGGCCGCGGTGTACAACATGGTGGACGACCCGGCCCGACCCGGCAAGCAAAAGCTCGAACTAACCCCCTCCAACTGCGTGCATTGCAAAACCTGCGACATAGCCGACCCGTATCAGGTGATCCGCTGGGTGGTGCCGCAGGGTGGCGAGGGTCCGAATTACACGAATTGCTGACCGGTTGACGTCGCCAGCTGTTTTTCTTCGATAAAGGCGCCTCCTTCTGCGTATATATACTCGATGATATCGTTGGAGCATAAGCCGCATGTTGATTAAGGTCGTTGCGGTGCAGGCCCGGATGGGGCAGGCGCTGACGCTTGAGGAAAAGATTCACATCTTCAAGCAACAGCCGGATTTCATCTCCCTGCCGGAGTACTATCTGCTGGACAATACGGTAGCCGACCATGCCCGAGCCGCCCTGCGCGTGCACGAGTACTTGGACTATTACCGCCAGCTATCGTCTGAATTCGGAAGCTGTGTGGTCGGCGGCACGGTGGTGGAACCGGAGGGAGATCGGCTGTATAACACGGCGCCGGTGTTCGATCGCGGCGAACTGATCGGCAAGTATCGCAAGCGGCATCCGGTCAAGCGCGAAGCCGAGCGGGGGATTTCATCCGGGAACAAACATTTTGTGTTCGACCATGAAGATGTCCGGGTCGGGGTCCTGATCTGCGGCGATGTGTTTTATCCGGAACGATTTGACGAGTTGTTCGAACATCGGTGCGACCTGATTTTCATCCCGACGACATCGCCATTTCGCTCCGATGACACGATCGAGTCGAAGATGCAACGCGACGAGCGGTACTTCGTGAACGGCGCGCGGGCATCGGGGGCGTATGTCATCAAAACCTGCGGCGTCGGGGAGATTTTTAATCACCCCCTGCAGGGAAGATCTCTCATCGCCGCCCCCTGGGGGGTGGAACATCGCGTCGACTTTACCGCCGAAAGTGAAAAACGGCTGTTGGCTGCGACGCTCGATCTGGGGGAACTCCGTGAATTCCGACGCAAGATGCACAGGTTTCGAAGCACCGCGAAAAGCCGCGACTGATCGTCCCGCGCCAAAGAGCTTGTTGAGAAAGCTTCAGGTCTGTCGTTGCGAGCGAAGCGAAGCAATCTCTCCTCGGTCGTAAGTCAGAAACAGAAGGAGAGATTGCTTCGGTGCTCCCAAGAGATCGCACCTCGCAATGACGATGCGTTGAGTTTTGCTACACTTCCTAAAGCCAAAAAAAACGCCCGGGGAACAGATATCCACGGGCGTTCGATTGTCTTAGGAAGAAAATCTATCGAGCGCCGGTTTCGGCGCCGGCTGTTTGCTCGACGTAATTGTCGATCTTGGAATCCTTTACCAGTCGGTCAAACCAGCGGCTGTACATATCGGACTGCCGGGAGTACAACACCGCCTGCTTGACCGAGTCGCGCTGCTGATTCAACTGGTCGAGATTGGGGGTCTTTCGCTCTACCAATACCAGCACGGCGGCTCCGATCTGACACTCCACCGGCCCGATGACCTGGCCCGGCGTGGTCAGGGAGAATGCCGCGCCGATCGCCTTGGGATCCTGGCCGATCTGTCCGCCCAAAGTCCCTTTTCGGGCAAACGGCGCTGAAACTTGCCAGATGAAGCGGTGCTTAACCGCCGCATCTTCGGGTTTCATCCCGCCTTTGATTTCCTTCGCGATCACAGCGGCGGTGTCGACCGCGATCTTACGCGCAAGTTCCTGGTGTATGTCATTAATCACCCGTCCCTTGATTTCAGTCAATGGTGCGACACCGGCGGGAAGGCGTTGGGACACCCGTGCCACGAAGTACACAAGCGGGGTTTCCAGCACGCCGGAGATTTCGCCCGGCTGATGGGAGAACGCAAAGGCGTGAGCCGACTGACTGGTGCCGAGAGTCTGAATCGGATACCCTTTCAAAAAGGGCGGTGTGGTCTGCGGCACAAGGTTCTGCTCTTTGGCGGCGGCCTCGAACGATTTTTCCTTGGCCGCGTCGGCTATGGCCGACAACTTCTTGAACGCCAAGTCCTGGGTCTCCTGCGACTGAACGGTTTGTATGAGGATGTGTGCCGCGTGTGCTTTATGCACTTTTTCTTTGGTTGTCTTGCCTTCGGGGATTTCTTCATCGTCCCGATACCCAAAATGCTTGATGATATGCCAGCCAAACTGGGTGCGGAACGGTGGTATAAGGTCTCCCGACTTGGCCCCGAACACGGCTTTGTTGAATTCGGCAACCATCGTCCCCTGAGCAAACCACCCCAGATCGCCGCCCTGCTGGGCCGACCCCGGGTCCTCGGAATACCGCTGGGCCATCGTGGCGAAATCGGCGCCGGCCGCGATTGAATCGTAAATCGCTTTCGCTTTGGCTTGGGATATTTCCCAGTCAAGAGCCGAGGGCTCCTTCGTGATGGACACCAGGTCGAGCGCCGCCCGCTCTCCCTGCTCGTAATCAGATTTGTGCGCCGCATAGAAAGTGTTTAAATCGTTGTCCGATGGCGTGGCCATCGTGCTCACGTAGGGTGATAGCGGGACCGTGATCATTCCCACGGTAACCATTTCATACTGATCGAGCATCGCCTGCCGAATATCCTGTTCGTTCACCGAGGTGGCCTGGACGATCATCTGTTGCATCTTCATCTTGGTCAGATCGCTCCGCAAAGCCGGTTCCAGTTGCGCCCAGAACGAAGCGGCCTTGGGATCGGCCATCGCCTGCATATATTTTTGGTAATCGAATTGTCCGTTGGTCTGGAACTCCTTGACCGACTGGATGTACTGCGGGGGAGACGAGCGCAAATACGTATAAATGTCCTGTTCGGTGACCACGATGTTATGCTTGGCCGCTTCCTGCAGAAGCAGTCGATCCTGAAGCAATTCGCTCCAGGCCTGCTGGCGCAATTGAGCCACCGCGTCGTCGGTCAGGTCCGCATTGTTTTTCTGCGACTGCGATCGGTACAGGTTATCGTATATGCGGTTGTAGTACTCGAGCGGTACTTTTTCGCCGTTAATTTCGGCCGCGTAACTGCCGCCTCCATCCGTTCCCATCCGGCGACGGCTGCGACCGGTAAAGTCCATTCCCCATTCCAGCACAATCATGGCCACGAAGAAAACCAGCACAATCACGATGATAGGGAAGATCATGCGGCGCAATGTTTCAAACATGAAAACGTACTCCTTTGCTCGACTATCAACGGCTTTGGGGTCGGTTTCGGTAAATCCGTTACCACCCGAAACTAAAGTTTAATAGTATAATACATCGGCCCCAAAAGGCAAGCAACCGCGCCGTGGCGGAGCCGGCAGAAATTGCTGTGATGCAACGCTAAAATGAACTATTTTGGGGTCCGCCAACTTGTCACTAAGGAGTTAGACGTCACTGTGGTACAATTATCGACTTTCCGGCTGATTCTGTTAGCCATCTTCTTGGCCGCCGCCGGT
>JBGOTX010000240.1:0-4208 GCA_041476705.1 Candidatus Zixiibacteriota bacterium | reverse complement strand
TCTTGGCAGTCATTCCGTGAAGTTTGGGCTCCCCTTGTCTGCGCTGGGCGGTGATGACGGCTCTATGGACGTAACCGGCGTCATTGGAAACAACGACGGCCCAACCGAGTGGTTTCCTGAGCATGGTCACGGCACGCTGGTCGGAATGTCCTGGTTGACGTGTGCGCCGACCGAGGGGGTGGTTCCAAGTGGCGGCAACATCGTGATCAAGGCGATATTCGATGCCCGCGGGTTGTTCGGAGGCGACTATTATGCCAACGTGTTGATTCACAACAATGATTCTTTGCACCCGGAAATCCGCATCCCGGTTCATTTGGGCGTGACAGGCGTACCCGATATTGCCACCGTGCCGGACTCGTTGACGTTTGGTACCGTCTTTGTGGGCACGTCTCATCGCGACACCGTATTTGTCAGCAATCGGGGAACCGACCTGCTGACCGTCAGTAACATTGCCGTCGGTAATGCCCATTTCTCGGCCGGTCCCATAAGTTTCAGTCTGGCGCCGGACGACAATTTGCCTGTCGAAGTAATTTTCACCCCCGGAATTGAGGGTGACCTGTCGACGATTCTGAGCATTGCCAGCAACGATCCGGACGAAGCGGTGATACATCTGCCGCTTCACGGCCGAGGATTATTCCCGCCGGAAATTCGGGTCAGTCCGGATTCGCTGTCCGCCGATATCATTCTTACCGTCAATCCGATCGTGAAAGACACTCTGACCATCGCCAACGCGGGCCGGAGTGATTTGATCTGGACTACACAGCTTCAGGCCGGCCGCAGAGACAGCGCCCTTTTCACTCTCAATCTGACGACCCGAAGCGGCAGTAGCCGACTCCCTAATGAACCCGGTCAAACTACAGGACCGAGGCCCCCGGCGCGCACAACTCCCCTCCAGGCGGTCTTGAAAGATCTAACCGGCGTCAGTATTGTGCTCGATGCGTCTCATGGCGCCTATGGGGACCTGAGCTACTTTTCAACCATAGTCGCAGACCTGCGAAACCGGGGAGCGGTTGTGACGATGAATTACGCGACCATCACCAGCGCGCTTCTCGCCGACGTGGATATAGTCTGGCTGATCGATCACACGTATTCCTGGTCCCCGGAGGAGCTTGGCCCTCTCCATGATTGGATGATGGCCGGAGGAGGACTATTGTTGGAAGGCGACGAAACCGAGACCATTTTCAATACCATCCTTGCCTCGCTGGGCGCGGGCATAACGTATACTTCGCAGAGTCCCGCTTCGGGGGTCACCACCGACATTTTCCCCCATGAAACGACCGTCGGTGTCCACAGCTTATATCTGGAATATCCTCTGGCCCGGCTCTCGACTGTCACGGCGCCCGCCGCCGTGCTTGTCAGGGACATTGGCGGTGGCAACAACGTCGCATACAGCACGGTCGGCAGTGGACGAATCATTGCCATGGCCGACGAAAACTCGTACGATGGCGTAATCAACTCGACCGACAATCAGTTGTTTGCCAATCAGAGATTCGACTGGCTGGCGAGTCGGCTCGACTGGCTGACCATAGCTCCCACGGGTGATACCGCCCCCGCCGGCATGACGAATTCGATTGAGGTAACTATCGACGGCTCAAAGCCGCGGGCCGGATACCATCGTGCGATTATTGCCGTCCAGAGCAACGACCCCTTTGCGCCGGTCCGGGAAGTACCGGTCACGTTGCATGTGCGGGAGTACCTCTGCGGTGACGCCAACGCCGATGGCATCGTGAACCGAGCGGATCTCAACTACATCGTGGATTACTACTTTCACTACGGGCCGGCGCCCAGTCCATTTGGATCAGGAGACTTAAATTGTGATAATTGGGTGAACCTATCCGATATATGTTCACTCGAACGATTTCTTAATGGAAACCGGACCCTTAACTGTTGTCAGAAATAGTCACGCGTCGTCGGTATTGCATGAGGCCGCTTCTTCCGGGGCGGCCTTCTTTCAGATGACCGTGTAATCGAATTGGGTGAAAATTGCTCCTCCGACGCGCGAGGTGGGACAAGGACCTTCACCTCACTGCGACCAAGTTGCGACCATGTTTCTGGACTCCGAGTTCCCCTCAAGGGTTCTTTTTCGGTTGCTTGTCCTGCCTGGCCTTTTCTTCTAGTTCATGTTTACTCTTCTTCTGCTTCTGAGTCTTCTCTTTGTCCTTTTTCCCGCCCTTGTCTCCCATGGGATGTCTCCTTTCCGTTTGAACTTTGCCGTTCCCCGATCATCGTGGCACTGGAACGACCAATGTTTTGGGGACGTTGATGTTCATGTTCGCGATCAGCTTCGACAGCTTCTTCGAATTACAGCAATACGTCACGAGCAGTTTGTCGCTGTCCTCGCTGAAGAATTGAGCATGTATTCTGGAACAATAGCAGTAGTTGTCCTCCTCGTACGTAGGCGTGCCCTTGGTAAGCTCGGGACATTCATATAGTGTTTTCCGGGCCGACCAAGGACCCGTAATCTCTGGTGCACTTCGAAAGTAAACGGACGACCCGCCGAAATGAGGTCCGTATACCATGAGCCACCGCTTCGAGCCGGCGTGATAAAGCACCGTACCTAACAATTGATCATCGAAGAGGACCTTGGCCTCGGCTGAATCTACACCGGGTTTCCACGTTTCATTTCGCGAAAAATACTCCATGCGGCCTTCCGGCGATTCCAGATACGCAAGCGGCAATCGCACGAGATAATTCTTCCAGAGGTCTTTCAGCATGAACATGTAGAGGTACTGTCCGTCATTGACAAGACCGCAGTCATACCGTTCCGCGTCAAGAACCGATGACCACGGCATTAACTCAATATTCCATTGGTCCGGAGGTGCGGCATCCGGGTCGGTCACCTTGGCAAGGGTCAGTCCCAGATACAAGAAACTGAAGACGTCGTCGGGCGCGGCGCCGGGTTTCGGTCCAACCTTGCCCATAATTACGTAAAGACTTTTTTTGTACATGAACGCATCGAGTGGCCAATATCGGTATCGCTTTGTGTGGCTCTGGAAGAATGCATCGGGATGATTCGTGTACATGTTGCGCCAGTAGTACTGCATGTCTGCCGTCTGGTCGGGCCGGCACCTCGAGATCCCAATGGTCAGTACCATAGTTGATCCCGAGCGGGTCATTTGGTCCTTCTGCCCCACGAATGTGTCGCCGAAAAACCAGAGAGTTTTTGAGTGACCAATGGGAACGGAAAAGCCTCCATCTCCTCCCAACCAACCATCCTTGTACGGAAAGCTCGGAACGCAGCTCCATTGCGATGTATCTAAGGAGGTTTTGCCCCTCATTGCCTGAGGATCGATTGCCGTGGATCGGCCCGCTTCATTCGCGCTCTCCTGTAGCGGAGTGATTCGCCGAAAGGCGAGATCGTCCTCGAGGAATCCAGATTCGTTTGCGTGCTCAGCCAGGAACGTCCGAAGCTCGTTTGTCGGCAAAGTCAGTACTAATCTGGTATCAGATAAGAAATAGTCTTTGGTGGTGTTCTTTGCGATGACATTGTCGTAGAACCAGCGGTACTTGAGAAGGCCCAAGTTCAATGCGTTTTTCTCCGATCGTACCTGGATGCAGGAATGAATTTGCAACAGGTGTCGTCCGTAATCCGGACCGCCGATACCTTCAGGTTCAACAGGAAAAAGGTCGAGCATGAAATGATCGCCAACTCGGGTAAAGACACCCTCATAATGAGAAGACAGACCGTGCGTGTTCACTGAGACCAGATAAAAGTTGTCACCTGTCCTGTGGAAGGAAATCGTATCAGTAGTGATTTCGCTTATTTCCCATGAGCCCTCTATCTCCGGAAGCAGAATGGCATCGCGCTCTGAAAAAAGAGGATGTAACGAGAACACATCCTTGGCGAGAGATTGGCGGGAAACAGCAAACGCCAAAATGCCTGCTACAAATAATGTATGCGTGACCTTCACCAGAACTTTCTCCACTCTTAAAGACTGATGCGTTCACCAACAAATGGCTGCCGCGCGGCCAAGTGTCGTTGTTCAATTTGAATACGAATGCACCGCAAGATAGAGGGCCTCTTGTCTGGTGACAACGATAATTCGAAGCTCCGTTCCCGCTTGATTGACCACTTCTATTTTGGGACTCTGAATACTCGAAGGAGGGGCATTGAACCCCATGCCCCATATTGCCTCACTGTCACTGACATGCACGAGTGACCAAATCGTGACGGGTTTCCCTGAGCCGTTATCCGGACCGGATCCAGA
>JBGOTX010000239.1:0-4217 GCA_041476705.1 Candidatus Zixiibacteriota bacterium | reverse complement strand
CGGATCAATTCATCGAACTCTCCCAGGTGCGCGAAACCGGCCGCAAGGTGTGCTATACGTTCGTTCCGGGGAATCTGACGGAACTGATCTACGCCTTTGATATGTTGCCCGTGTATCCCGAGATCAACGCTCTGCAGTCGGGGATGCGCAAGAAATCCGAAGAATATATCCGCGAAGCCGAAGACGCCGGGTACTCCGAGGATGTCTGCTCGTATGTGAAGTGCGATATCGGGATGATGTTGCAGGGGAATATCGGCCCGACCGGACAACAGCTTCCCCCTCCCGATCTGCTCTTGCTCAGCTACACCGGTTGCTTTGTCTTCATGAAATGGTTCGAGAGTCTCCGCCACCTGTACCCCAACACCGAGATCGCCATGCTACACATTCCGTATCAGGAATCGGGGCGGATCGAACCGGCGGCCGTGAAATACGTGATCGACCAGCTAAAGACGGAAGTCATTCCGAAATTCGAGAAAGTCAGCGGGAAGAAATTCGATATCGACAAGCTGGCCGCCAAGCTGAAGCTGTCGGCGCAGGCCGAGGATTTGCTGGTGGACGTGTTCGATTCGGCCCGGCACCGACCCTCGCCAATCGACGCCTATTTCGGCGGCGTGTATTACATCGGACCGATCTTTACTGCCTTCAGGGGGAGTGAAGACTGCGTTACGTATTATAAAGAACTGAAAAACGAGGTCGATTACCGGGTGGCACATAAGTTGGGGCCGATCACGCCCGACGGGTACATGGAGAAAGAGAGGTTTCGACTGGTGGTCGAAGGACCGCCCAACTGGACCCATTTCAGAGAATTCTGGAAGTTGTTTTATGGTCTGGGTGCGGTGTTTGTGTCATCGACCTATACGCGTGTCGGCGGCGTCTATGACGACGGGTTCCGCCATTCGCCTGACAACCCGCTTGAGAGCCTGGCCGAATACTGTCTCGGCTGTTACACCAACCGGAATCTGCCGCAGAGGATCGATCTCATGGAGCGGTGCCTCAAGCGGTATCATGCGGACGGACTGCTGGTCAACTCGATCAAGAGTTGTAATTCCTTTTCGGCGGGACAACTGGTCATGATGCGTGATCTGGAAGAGCGGCTGGGAATACCGGTTGGGTTTATCGAAACCGATCTGGTCGATCCTCGGTATTATTCTTTTTCCAATATCAAAAATCGACTGGACTCGTTTTTCCAGATGCTGGAACAGCGGCAGACGATCAGAGTGGGAGACGACGCCCTGTCAGATGACGTCGTGGCATGAGCGCAGTAACCGTGGAACCTGCAACCTTCGCCGCGCGGAGCAATGAGCGATGAACGTGTATCTTGGCATCGATCTCGGTTCGACCACATCCAAGGCGGTGATTGTCGATGCTTCCGGACAAATCATCGGTCGCGGTATCACCAACACCCGTTCGGATTACGCCGTGGCGGCGCGGATCGCGCAGATGGAAGCCGAGTTCAACTCCCGTTTTACTCTGCTCAAGCGCGCGGTCAAGAAGAACTCCGCCCAGGAATACGATTGGGACGGCCTGTTTGCGGCTTTGGATGATCGTTTCCACTGTCTTCAGTTCGAGTTGCGTTTCGACGAACTGGTCGACGCCATGCGGAAAAACGAAGCCACCATAGCCGATGCCGGCCGGCGCGGTCGCATTTCCGAAGTTTTGCCCGGTGTAGCCGGCGAGGTGAAAGCGACCGTGCATCAGCGCTTTGTCAACGGTGAGGTGTCATCGACCACCCAGTTCTTCCGCGATCTGTTCAACAGCGCTTATATGCGCGTGCTGGAGCGATCGCACCCGGAGTTGTTCGATGAAATGGTGGCGCTGTATGATCGTTCCATCAATCCGATCGAAAATCGGGAGATGGCCTTCAGTTTCCATGACCTGATGCTCAAGGCGCTGACGCTTTTGCCGGACAAGTACAAAGATCGGGCCGCCGAAGTTGAAGCATGTTTGAAAGAGATTGAAGCGTTTGACATGACGGCATCCGATTATGTCGGCACCGGGTATGGTCGGCAGTTACTGCCGTTTCAGGAGAAACATATCAAATCGGAAATCCTCTGCCACGCCATGGGGGCGCACGCCTGTTTTCCCGAGACGCGGACGGTGCTCGACATAGGCGGTCAGGACACCAAGGCCATTCAAGTGGATCAGTACGGTCTGGTCACCAGTTTTCAGATGAACGACCGGTGTGCGGCCGGGTGCGGCCGGTATCTGGGGTATATTGCCGACGAAATGAATATCAATGTCGGCGAACTTGGCCCGCTGGCTCTGAACGCCACCCACGCGGCCAATATCTGCTCCACCTGCACGGTCTTTGCGGGGGCCGAACTGCGCGAGCATCTCAATCTGGGTGAGCGAAAAGAAAATATCCTGGCGGGACTGCATAAGGCGATTGTCCAGCGCGCGTTCGGACTGCTGGCCCGCTCCGGCGGCGTGCGCAACGAGTTTACGATCACCGGCGGTGTGGCCCGTAACCCCGCCGTGCGTAAATATGTGGCCGAAATGGTTCAGCAGAATTATGGCGCAGTTTCCATTAACACTGACACCGACTCCATTTTTATGGGGGCGCTCGGCGCCGCCCTCTTCGCCGCGAGGAGGAAATGATGGAGCGAAGATTGACCCTCGGTGTCGATGTCGGCAGTAGCGCGGTCAAACTGGCGCTGGTGGATTATCAGGAGAAGCCGATCGTGCTGGCGATCGTCAATGAGCGGATTCGGAAGCGCAATCCCACTCATGTCATTGAGCAGGCGGTCGACCGGCTGTTGGGCGAACACGGCGTGACCTACGAAGATTTGCTGTATGTTGCCTCTACCGGCGAAGGCGACCTCGTGCCCCGCAAGCGCGGACATTTCTACAGCATGACCACCCACGCGCGCGGCGGGTATCATTTTCATCCCGAAGCCCGAACGGTCGTTGATATGGGGGCGTTATTCTGCCGGGTGATATCGCTCGACGGGAGCGCTCGCGTGCGAAGTTATTCCATGACCGGCCAGTGCGCCTCGGGGTCGGGTCAGTTCCTCGAAAATATCACGCGGTATCTGGGCGTCACCATGGAGCAGGTTGGATCGCTCTCTCTGCAATCGACCAATCCCGCCCGCACCAGCGGCATCTGCGCGGTGCTGGCCGAGACGGACGTCATCAACATGGTATCGCAGGGGATCGCCACGCCCGATATTATCAAGGGGATTCACTTGTCGATCGCGGGACGGATCGTGCAACTCCTCAGCCGCTTCAAGGCCGAATCACCGGTCGCGCTGACCGGCGGCATGTCGCTAAATACCGGGCTGGTCGCCGCCCTTCAGGAACTCTGCCGGGAACGCAATTTGAACCTTCAGTTGTTTCCGGCTACCAACGGCGCGGCCGCGGGGGCTATCGGTGCGGCACTCTGGGGTGGATACCGTCATTTTAGATTGCTGGAGGCGACGGCGTGACCGATTCGAAGGTGTGGGAAAGCGACATCCCTCTGCCGCCATACCCCCGGAATCTGGCGGCGATGTTGAATGCCAACGCCGAACGGCTGGCCGACCGGCCGATGTACCAGGAAGTGGTCGGTGACGATTATGTGCCGTTGACCTGGCGGCAGTTTCAGCGCGATGTCGCGCGAATTCAATCTTCATTGATCGCGCGCGGTTTGAAATCGGGTGATCGGGTAGCCATTCTGTCGCCCAATCGACGGGAAATGCTTGAACTGGAACTGGCCGTCATGTCGATGGGCGCGATCGCGGTGCCGATATTCGCCGGGTACGCCGCCGGAGTGGCTCAGGCGCTGGCCGATTTCTGTGAACCCTCGTTTGTCGCCGTGGCCGATGAGACACAGTATCACAAATTAGCACACCCTGATCGGTTCGTGCAGGTCATTCATTTCGATCCTGTCCCTCCGGCAAAAAACTGTGTCGCGCTGAAAGAAATGATTGAATCGCCAAGCGCCGAAGGCGAGATTATCGGTGCCGACGTTCCCGCCGATTCGGTCTGCCTGATGATGTACACCTCTGGAACCATGGGCCTGCCCAAGTGCGTCCAGTTGATGCATCACAATATACTTTCCCAGCAGTCGGCGATGCGTGTGCTCTGGAAGCTCGATTAAAACGACCGGTTCCTGACGTATCTACCGTGGCATCACAGTTTCGGCGGCATCTATGAAAAATATGCGGCCTTGTACAACGGGGCGGTTCTCTCTCTGGACAGCGGTCAGGGAAAAGATATCGATCAGATGCTGGCCAACT
>JBGOTX010000238.1:0-4217 GCA_041476705.1 Candidatus Zixiibacteriota bacterium | reverse complement strand
GAAAATCTTCGTGACCGCCGCCGGACCGGTCTGGCCTTGGGGATTTTACAATCTGGGATTGGGCGAGGACGCGGGGGTATATGGCCGCTTTGTCGACGGCGTCACCAGCTGGTTGACCGTGCAGGATGATTTTGACCCGCTTCGTATCCTGCCGCAAAAGACGGTCTTCAGTAGAGGCGAGCCGGTGGTTTTTGACGGTTTCGCGTTCGATCAAGGATTCCGGCCCCTGACCGGCGTGTCTGGCAGTGTCAGTCTCATTCCCGCTGACGGCAAAGATTCTTTGTCAGCTCGGTTTGTCGATCGCGGCGAAGGAAAATTTCAGGTGGATTTTTCGCAGGTTCCCCCCGGTGAGTACACGTTTCACGCCAACCTCGACAAAGGGAATCAGCGGTTGACGGCTAAAGAGGGAAAGATACTGGTCGAAGCGTACTCCCTTGAGGAGTTTGATCAGTCCGGCAATCCGGCAAATCTGATGGCCCTTTCGCGTCAGTCGGGAGGCAGTTTTGCCAGTTGGCGGGATTTTGACAAGGTACTGGCGGGAATCAGCGCCAAACCGGTGGCGCAGACAACTACGGGTGAGTTCGGCGTCTGGGGGAAATCCTGGCTCCTGTTACTGTTCGCCGGAGCTTTGGCGGTGGAGTGGGCGCTCCGAAAAGCCAATCATTTACTTTAAGGGTTTAGCCACTCGCTGGTAGGAATCGATCACCGGGCCCATATCAATCTGTTCGCTCAACGCGATTTTTTCGGCGCACAATTTTTCAACCAGAAGCCGAACCCGCTCGGCGGCCTGCAGAATATTCTTTACGTGCTTGAGATGGTTGGGCGCAAGCGGCGGGTCATCTTCGAGCATGAACTCCGCATACCCAATGATGGTGGTGAGAGGATTGTTGATGTCGTGGTTCAAAGTGAGGCAGTGACCGATAAACGGCTTCAGCGTCTGCCACAGTTCATAGTCGTTGGCAGGGTCTTTCTGCACGTCGAGGGTATCCGCCTGTTTCAAATTCATCAGTTGCTGGGTCATTTGCCAGTCCCCTCCGATTTCTGTATATATCGACACCTCGGGCGAAACGCTGAGGTTCTTTTTTTGTTCGCCTAAGGTCTTCAGATTTAACGCTTTCCTTCCGGCCGAACCCGCCTATATTCCTCCCTTTCGAATTGAAGGAGTAACAAATTATGAAGATAGCGGTAATCGGCGCAGGACTGATGGGGCGGGCGGCGGTTTTTGATCTCGCCAGGGCCTCCGACGTGACCGAGGTCGGAGTCTTTGATCTCGATCCACAGCTGGCTAAATCGGTGGCCGAAAAATACGGCGGCGGAAAGACGAAAAGCGGTGCGCTGGATGCCGGCGACGATGCCGCCGCCGCGAAAATCCTCAGGGACTACCAGGCCGCCGTTTCATGCGTTACCTACAAATACAATCCGGGGTTGACCAAGGCGGCCATCAGGCAGGGGTGCCACTTTGTTGACCTCGGCGGTAACAATGACGTCGTCAGGCATCAGCTGGAGCAAAACAACGAAGCTGAAAAATCCGGAGTCATCGTCATCCCCGATTGCGGCCTCGCGCCGGGGATGGTGTCGATCATGGTGGCTGATGGCGTGGCCAAATTCGACTCCGTGAAATCGGTCAGGATACGTGTCGGTGGACTGCCGCAATCGCCGCGACCGCCACTTTCCTACCAGATGGTATTCAGCGCAGAGGGATTGATCAACGAGTACTGGGAGCCGTGCGTCATTCTCGAAGGCGGGAAGAGAAAGACCGTCAATCCCATGACCGATATTGAATCGCTGGAGTTCGACGGCGTCGGTTCGCTCGAAGCGTTCTATACGTCCGGCGGAACTTCTACGTTACCCGATACCTATGCCGACAAAATCGACTTTCTCGATTACAAGACTATACGCTACCCCGGCCATTGCCTGCTCTTCAAAACCATGCTCGACATCGGCCTCGGATCGCGCAAGCCCATCAAAGTCGGGACAGTCGAGGTTGAGCCACGTGCGGTTTTGAAAGCCGTGCTGGACCAGAATCTGAGTTACGGTGATCTCGATATGGTGTTGGTGCGCGTTTCAATCGAAGGCGTCAAAGATGGGCAGCCCAAATCGGTTGTATATGAAATTGTCGATCGTCAGGACACAAAAACCGGTCTGACCGCCATGATGCGCACAACCGCTTTTCCGGCGGCGATTATTGCCTGGATGGCGGCTGGTGGACAGATCAAAGAGCGGGGCGTGAAACCGCAGGAGACCGCCATCAACCCGTCGATTTTTCTGCCGCAACTCAAGAAACGCGGCATTTTGCTGACGATCAAAGAATAGACGCCGGTCAGAACAGATCGGCCGGAAAGATGATGTCGAGTTTGCATATCTTGCCCGGGTACACGGTCACCGGCAGGGTAATCGTATCGGTCGCCGGAGTGTAGATCACCCTCAGCGTCCGATACCCGATCGGCACATTCGGAATCGTGAAGCGTCCGTTCCTGTCGGGATATATTATCGCCATCGTGTTCCCGCCGCTTCCGTCGGGGTACGTCAGAATGATCTTGAGCGAATCCTTGTACACCGTTCCGGGTCTGCTCAGATTGGCATCGAAAATGGTCCCGGTAAGTGTATCGGAGGTAAGGGCGGCAATGGAATTGGCAAACTGTTTGTCGATATTACTGCCTGAGCCGGTCGATCGGAGCGTTGTGCCGGTCAGTACATAATCAACGCCCCAGGCATCCTTTTTGAATTCGAGCCCTCTGATTCCGCGCTCGACATACGGACCATTCCAGGTCGTATATCCGCCGGGGTTTTGATACAAAGCGTCCAGAGTGGGGGGCAATGCGCCGACATCGCCTACATATCCGAAGTCTGCGCGCGAACCGAGTGAGTAAGTTCGCGGGTTTCCGACAATCGCATACGCGATATTATCAAGTTCTATCTTGGTCCGTTCGACCTGCACGGTAGCTATCGTCCCCCCCATCTTGCGGATGGCAACGCCGGCAATAATACCCAGAATAATGATGACCACAACCAATTCGATCATGGTAAAGCCGTAATGTGATTGAAGGCGGGACCTCAATTGCAAATCCCCCTTGTTACGAAAGATAAGACTGAACCATTGGAAAACGTGATTGTGAAAGGAATTCCCTGCATGTCCCTTCTATTGCCGCCGCTCGACGTATTTCTCCTGCGAAAGTCGAGCAGGCTGATTTTGGCTGAAGCGCCGGCCGCAACGGTCTGCGCGGACGTCAGTGTGTAGGTCGCGCCGGATACGCCGCGTGGCGAACCACCGAGATTGAACACGGTTGTAGCCCCCCAAATGATTGTCTGGTAGTACGCGGTCCTGCCTGTCCAACTAATTGTGACAGAAGTGATCGTCACCACCGAACCGCCGGAATTTGTCACCCAAAACTTCACGTTCTCGCAACCGGAGCCGGAGGTAGTATCAGACCCGATCACAAAAGTCAGCGATCCGGCTGTGACCGGAGAGCTATACCAGAGGTCTTGATCGAACCGACAGGCCACCGAAACTGAAGAACGCGGTGTGACCGACACCAGACGCGGGATCGTGTCATTCAGAGGCCTGTATACAACCTTGAGGTCCTGAGTACCGATAGGTATAGAATCAAAGAAGAAATAGCCGCCAGCGTCAATTGGCGTCGTTTTTGTTCTCAAGCCACCCGTGCCGTTGGGATAAACCAGGGTGACTATCAACGAATCTTTGTAGATGAGGCCCGGAGGAGTTCCGTCCACATCGTACACCGTGCCGCTGACCGAATTAAGCAACAACTCCGAAGTCGAGCCGGCGATTTGACGGATCATGGGGCCGCCTCCCGTGGATTTTAGCGTAACGCCTCCTGTGTACTCATATAGCGTACCCCAGGCATCACGCTTGTAATCGTCACTTGTCTGCGTGAATCGATTTGAAACGTACGGCCCTTTCCAGGTGGAATACCCTCCGGGGTTTGTGTAGAGCGCGTCGAGACTGGGTGGTAGCGAACCGACGTCGCCCACATACCCGAAATCCGGCCGCACGCCATTATTGACAACCGTTGGATTCCCGGCGATGGCGAAGGCCAGCGACTCCATCTCCTGCTTGGTTTCTTCGGTCTTGGCCGTGCCGTACATACTGAGAAGCGACTTGAGCGCCACCGTGACAAGGATGCCGGAAATCACCACCGTGATCATGAGTTCCACGAAGGTGAACCCGCCTGTCGGCGCACTTCGTATTTTCAAGT
>JBGOTX010000237.1:0-4218 GCA_041476705.1 Candidatus Zixiibacteriota bacterium | reverse complement strand
CCTATAACCGGATCGGGTTGGCCGATATCCGGCACTATCTTCGGCTGGGCAAGTACTCGGCCTTTGCCAATCGGCTGTTCGCGTTTGCCTCGGCCGGAATTGAGCCGCAACGACTCTACCTCGGCGGAAGCTGGTCATTCCGCGGCTTTGACCGGCGGGCGTTTTATGATCGTCACATTCTGTTCGCGTCGAACGAACTTCGTTTTCCGCTGATCGATGACCTGGTGATCGGCTCACCGATCGGCGTGCTTGATTTTCGCGGTATCCGTGGAGCCCTCTTTTTCGATGTCGGTTCGGCCTGGGACGATACCTTTGATCACATGTACGGCTCATTCGGCACCGGCGTTCGGGTCAATCTGGCGTATGTGGTTATCCTGCGTTTTGATTTCAGCCGGACGACGGATTTCCACACGATCAGTCGGCAAACCAACTTTGACTTCTTTTTTGGATGGAATTTCTGATGCGTCGATCTGCACTAATCGGCCTTTTTATAATTTCGGCTGTCCTCGGATGTGTCGCACCCTCGCGTTTTACACCGGTGCCCGAAGCGCCGTCGCCATGGCCATTCCACCGGGGTGATTTGGCCGCTACCGGGTCCGATACCGGGGCTACTTTTTCCGGCAAACTGACAGTGCTTTGGCAGAGGAAACTCAACGACAAACCGGCCGGGCCTATCACCATCGCCAACAACATGCTGTATTACCCTTCTTCGAGGAAAAAGATACGGGTATTTGATCCGGGCACCGGCAAGACGATTCTTCAGTTCAAGACGCGCGGCCTGTCTCAAGCGGGGACAGTTGCGGCTGACAGCATGGTGTATTTTGGGGTTGGGGCCTTTCGGTATCAATTGGTTGCCCGGAACCTGCGCACCGGCAAAACTCGTTGGGAGAAGGGCGTAAAGGATGCCTCCGGCGGACCGATACTATGGAAGAGCCGACTATTTATCGGAGCCGGCGACGGATTCATCCGGGCTTTTGACCAGGGCGACGGCCGCGAGATCTGGTCGGTGAAACTGGATGGGAAGCCGATTGCACCCGTATCGCTGATACAGGGCAAAATTATTCAGCCGACCGATCGCGGCATTCTCTACGCGCTGTCACCGGACAGCGGAAGGATTATTTACAAGGTCAAGCTGGACGGACCAACGGTCGGCGGCGCCTGCGGAGACCAACTGATCTTTCTGGGCGATGTATCGGGCGAGGTCTACGGAATTAGTCCGACCGACGGTCGGATCGAGTGGCGGAAATCGGTCGGCGGGCCGATCTGGTCAGCGCCTGCCGTGGCTCAGGGTCGCTTGTTTGTGACCCACAGCGGCGGCGAAATAGTCGTGCTCGACGCTCTTACGGGCGCCGAGATTTGGCGACACACCACGATCAATGTGGTTCGCGCCTCGCCACTAGTGGCCGGCCGGTTCGTGATTGTCGGAACGCTGACCGGCAAAGTGATGGCGCTTGCCGCCGCCGATGGGACGGTCGCCGACACGCTTACGATAGATGGTCCAATCAGCGTGGCGCCGATGACCGACGGCACGAGAATATATATCGCTACGGATGAAGGACGACTAACATGTTTTGGAGAAGCCGATGCAACCAACCTCACGGCCGGTGACTCAGTCGCTGTTAAACGCGGACCTGAATGATCTTGCTCATTCGCTGGTGCGCGAAATGGCCATGGCCTTTCGCAAGGTCTCGATTTACGGACCCAGCCATCCGCTCTCACTACGGTCGCTCGAAAAGCCGTTGTTGATCTTTCTTCAGTTCTTCCGCTTTCGGCGGTATGTCGCCCTCAACGTCCAGCGCGGTGTTCTCTATGTGGCAAACATCGCGATCAAAGAGTCGGTCTTCAATACCCAGATCATGCAGTATCTTCAGATGCTTGAAATGAGTGCTATTCTGTTCGACGAGAGTTTGACCGCCGATGAGTTTCATTTTTTTGTCTCTACGATGGTGAAGCGTGAGACGCTGTATGACGCCCGCTTTTCCATGGCGGCGCACTTGCGGAAAAAGGGTATCACGTCCATAACCGTGAACACCGATCAGGCCTACGACCTCTTTGAAAATCGCAAGCAGTATCGGGGCGATGTCGACGGCGACTTCTCGGCCAAGCGGATGGCGCTCGACGCCATGGGCACGTCGCTCGACCGTTTGACCCGTCTCAACGGCGCCTCGGAAGCACAATTAATGGAACATCGGATCGACTTCTGGCCTGATGTCATCTCATATCTGCTCCCCGAACGATTGGTCGCGCTCCCATGGCAGGACATACGCCGGAGCATTGCTGAATTGGTGCGCGAGATCAACCAGGCCGGCGGCGATCGGTCGGGGGCGGTCGAACAGTATATGGCGATATTCAAACTGATCGAACTGCACCCTGAACGCGACAAAATTGTATCCAACCTCGACGTACCGGCGCGAATTGAGAAGCGTATAGAGGCGGGCGAAGACTTCACGAGCCCGACCGGAAAGATTCGCATCGAATCGAACCGCCGGATCGATCAGTTGCTCGAAGAGTTCTTTTCGCTTACCACGGTTGCCGAACCGGTCGATATCGAGCGCTTCACCGAATTCGGCGAGGCGTACTCCCGCCTGCTCAAAACCGGTCAGGGGAAGAAGGCCGTCGAAGTGTTGGTCGGTTTGGTCAACCGGCTGTCCGATTCGCAATCATTCGTTCGCCAGAAATCACTCGATCTGCTCGTGATGATCATCAATGACCTGAATCTATTGACCGATATCGCCGTGCTGGAGGCGACCGTGAACACGGTCACTTCCCGCCTCTTCGATCAGAAAGAATCGTATGAATATTCCGAGTTGGTCTTGGGGCTGTGGAACAAGTGTCTGACCGGCAAACGATACGACCTGTTATCTCACCTCCTGGTCGCCCTGGCTTCCCGTCGCCATGTCCAGAGCGGCGTGACGGCGTATGACTCCATGACGATCAAGAAGTCGTTCGAAAACGTCAATCGCGCCGAAGTCATTACGATACTCATGGATGATCTCTTGAAGGCCCGCAATGAAGATTCCGGACACATCAAGACGATCCTCATTGCGATCGGCTCCGAGGAAATCGCGCTGGCGCTCGCGCAAATCATTTCCCATCCGCTCCGTCAGGTGCGCCAGTTATCGCTCAAAATTCTGGCCGAATTGGGCAAGAATTCGCTCAAGGTCTTTTCCGATATGCTGGTCGACGACGGTTGGTTTGAGCGCGATAAAGAACGCCACGAACTCCCCGACGCCAAATGGTATGTCATTCGAAATACTATTTTCGTACTTGGATCGCTTCGCGATATCGAAGGGGTGGTGGCTCTGCGTCTGCGCATCACCGATCCGGATATCCGGGTCCGCCGCGAAATCATCAGCGCGCTTGAAAAGATTGGCGGCGACGATGCGATCGACCTGTTGGTCATCATGGCTGAGGACAGCGACCGCGAAATTCGCGAGGCCGCCCTGGCCGGGATTGGCATGATCGGAACCGCTGAATATATCCCGCTCCTGATAGATTTGATCCGCCGCAACCCTGCCGATGCGGTCCGGTCGCTGGCCGCGCTCAGCAAAATCGGCGGCGACGAGGCCCGGAGTTTCCTGGGTCAGCTGATGGACGACGACGAAGCGTTCAACCAACTGGCGGCGGGGAAGCTCTCCCGAGAAGACTTGCGTGTAGCGGTCGTACGAGCGCTTGGCAGTCTGGGCGACCCGGAATCGATTGACAGGATTCGCGCCTTCCAGAACGGCTTAACGGCGGCCCAAAAGCTCCTTCTGCGCGGCTCCTCGGTCCAGAAGGTTATCACAGAAGTTCTCTCCCGCCATTAACATACCAAATCTTATCAGAGCATAATGCCATTTTGACATTTTACATGTCAACGTGGCATAATTATTATGTCATTACGACTGCCATATAATGTCACTATGGCAGGCATGCTCTCGCACATAAGCGTTCCAAGTTGCTAACATATTGAAATACAATGCAATACAAAGATTGGCACATCCGTTGATAATAACATGGCAGTGATTGATGACGAAAACAGACTGAACCAATACAGAACCAACAAGGAGGATGTAGCTATGACAAGCTTGATGATTCGCCCAATGATGAACCGGTGGAACGAACTGGACCGCCTGTTCGAAAACATCTGGGGCACCCCGGCGCTTCGCACCGAGTGCGATTGCGACTTCTCGCCGAGGGTCAACATCGATGAGACCAAAGATCATCTGGTCCTGACGT
>JBGOTX010000236.1:0-4225 GCA_041476705.1 Candidatus Zixiibacteriota bacterium | reverse complement strand
GGAAGTCTCATAATGACCGATGACGTCCTGCTGTCCCTGTACGATTACTATTTTTCTTGACGCTGATTGCGAAGTTAGCGTCTGGTTGACTTCGGTCGTTAGGTCGGCTTTGACCATGACATTAGCGATTTCCACCGGTCCGAACCCGACCGATGTGATAACCAGGGTATAATATCCAGGCTGAACATGCGGGATAATGAATTTTCCGTTGAGATCAGTCTGGGCGCCGATTTTCGTGCCTTTGAGGATCACGGACGCCCCAATGATCGGTTCTTTGGTGCCGGCGTTGGTGATAACGCCTGCGATTGTTCCGTCCAACCCCGCCGCCACCCTTTCGGCCAACGCGGGAAGCGCCAGCAGGATCGCCATGAGCACCAGTAATCTGGTTTTCATACTTACCTCCATTGATCTTAGGTCTTCGTCGTCTGTTCTGAGACGAATACCGCCGCGGCGACAATTTCTTCCCTATTCATTTGACGTTTCGGCGCAACATTTTGGTAAAAGAATTCGTATCGGGGGTGGGAAGGTTTGCCTACACGCCGCCTGCCTTCTAAATCCCCCTCTATTTCGACACTTGCACTAACCGTCCTTGACACTCCACTTCCCGACCGCTTAATTCGGGTCTGACTATGCTCATCATCTAACTTACCATGGAGGTACACATGCGACCGAAGACTGCGTGGCTGGTGGGATTACTCATCCTGCTGGTGGGTATCACCACCGTTGCCGCTCCGGCTTTTGACTTTACCAAGTTGCAAAGCACGGTAGTCGAACACACCATGAATAACGGACTGAAGGTGCTCGTCATGGAGCGTCACGATGCCCCGGTGGTGTCGTTCGTCACTTATGTGAACGCCGGGGCGGTCGATGACCCCAAAGGGTACACGGGCATTGCACATATGTTCGAGCACATGGCGTTCAAGGGAACTACAACCCTGGGCACCAAAGACTGGCCCAAAGAGCAGGGGCTCATCAAGGTCGAGGACTCCATCTTCATGCTGTTGCGGGACGAGCGCAATCGAGGAAGGTTCACCGACTCGGCCAAGATAGCTTCGCTGACCAAGGCGTATGAGGAAGCCCGCGAGAAATCGTACGAACAGGTTGTCCCCAATGCCTTCGGGCAGATCATCGAGCGCGAGGGCGGCAAAGGGTTGAATGCCGGCACTGGCGAAGATAACACGGTGTATTTCTATTCCCTTCCTTCCAACAAGGTCGAGTTGTGGATGGGTACCGAATCGGAGCGGTTTCTTAATCCGGTGTTTCGCGAGATGTATAAGGAACGGGACGTTGTAGCCGAAGAACGGCGCATGCGGGTTGAGTCAAGTCCGATCGGTCGCATGGTGGAGGAGTTCCTGGCGACCGCGTACAAGGCCCACCCGTACGGGGTGTCCGGGATCGGCCACATGTCGGATATCCAGTACTACTCGCGGGCCGAAGCTAACGCATTTTTCAACACCTATTACTGCCCTGCGAATGTCGTGGTTGCAATCGTGGGCGACATCAAGTCGGCCGATGTTATCGCCATGGCCGAGAAATACTGGGGCCGGATACCTTATCGACCTGCGCCGCCGCGAATCGCCACAGTCGAGCCGCCCCAACAAGGCGAACGTCGCAGTTTCCTTGAAGACCCCTCACAGCCCATCTATTTGGTTGGCTGGCATGTTCCCGAGGGGACACACCCGGATCGGCCCGCCCTCGAGGCAGTAGCCGACTATCTCGGTAGCGGCCGGACTTCGGTTCTGTATAAAACCCTAGTCAAGGAAAAGAAGTCGGCCGTGCAAGCCCAGGCCTTTCCCGGCCTTCCCGGAGACAAGTACCCGAATCTGTTCGGGATCATAGTTGTTCCATCGGCCGGCCACACCAACGAAGAATGCGAAACCGACGTTTTTGCGGCGGTCGAGAAAATTCAGAATGAATTGATTCCTGTCGAGGAAGTCAAAAAGATCCAGGCCCGCGCCCGCGCCCGATTCATCAACCAACTCGATGGCAATCAGGGTCTGGCCTTTCAGCTGGCGGGGTACCAAACCCTGTGGGGGGATTGGCGGGAAATGTTCCGCGAGCTGGATCGCATTAACGCCGTGACTCCGGAGACCATTCAGCGGGTCGCGAAACAATATCTCACCAAGAAAAACCGGACGGTCGTGCTCATGAACACGACCAAGAGCTGATTGAGGAGGTGAGTCATGAAGAAAATACTATTGCTTACTTGCGTGATCCTGGCCGCCATCACCGGTACAGCCGCGGCCCAGAACGTGGACGAGATAATCGCCCGTTTCCCGGCTCTCAATCCGTTGAAAGTTCCGCAAATTGACAAACAGACGCTAACCAACGGGCTTCGGCTGTATCTTCTGGAAGACCATTCGCTTCCGACGGTAACTGCCTCGGTACGCTTTAACTGCGGCTCCTATCTCGAGCCGGCCGACAAAATCGGTCTGGCCGATATCTGCGGTGAAGTCATGCGCACCGGCGGCACCAATAAATGGACGGGTGATCAGATCGACGAAATGCTCGAAGGCGTCGGGGCCACGGTCGAGACCAATATCGACATGCTCTATGGCACCGGCTCCATGAATACCCTGACCGAGTACACCGATCTGGGGCTCGAAGTTCTGGCGGAAGTCCTGCAACGCCCGGTCTTCGATCCGGACAAGATCGAACTGGCGAAGGTGGGACAACGGACGGCGATCTCCCGGCGCAACGACGACGCTGAAGAGATAGGGCGGCGGGAGTTCCGCAAGATCATCTACGGCGCCACTTCCCCGTATGCCCGCCAGTCGGAATACGCAACAGTCAACGCCGTTACCAAAGACGACCTGATCGCCTTTCACAAGGCCTGGTTCCATCCCGAAAACATTCAGATTGCAGTGTGGGGGGATTTCAAGAAGGCCGACATGATCGCCAAGATCACCAAGTACTTCGGTAAATGGCAGAAGGGCACCGTTCCGCCGCCCCCTCCGAAGGTTGAATACAAATACGCGGCCAAAGTTCACTATGTCGAGAAGACCGACATTAATCAGTCCAAGATATATATCGGCCACATCGGCGGCCTGCAGACCGACGCCGACTACCCGGATGTCACCGTCATGAACACGATTTTGGGCGCGTCGTTCGGTAGTCGCTTGTTTAACAGCGTCCGTTCCCGCGAGGGGCTTGCGTACGCGGTGTTCGGGGTGTATACGGCCAATGTTTCGTATCCCGGCATCTTCTATAATTTTGCGTCCACCAAATCGGAAACGACCGGCAAGGCGATCCGCGAAATTGTCAAGCAAATCAGAGGGATGCAGACCGACCCGCCCACGCCGGAAGAGATGAAACTTGGCAAAGACGGATATCTCAACTCGTTTGTTTTTCAGTTCGAGTCCAAGGCGCAAGTGATCAACCGCCTCTTAAACTATGATTTTTACGGGTTGCCGAGTGATTTCAATGTCAAGCTGAAGGATCGGATCGAAAAGTGCACACCCGACGCGGTTCTGGCGGCCGCCAAACAGCGTCTTCATCCGGATGCGCTTCAAATCCTTGTGGTCGGCAAAGGGAAGGATTTTGAAGTCCCCCTTGCCGACCTTGGTCTTGGCAGCGTTGAGACTATCGACGTCACCATCCCGTCGGGCGAGCCAAAACGCGAGTTGACGATGTCGCCCGAAAATCTCAGCAAAGGCAGGGAGCTACTTGCCAAAGCGCTGACCGCCCACGGCGGCCTGCAGAATTTTAAGAACGTGAAGGCGCTTTCGTCTAAAGGAACTCTTACCATTTCCACCCCCAATGGCGAGTTTCCGCTCGCTCTTGAGGAAATCAAGGCCTATCCAAACCAGTCGAAATCAACGGTCACGGTGATGGGTCAGACGATGGTTGATATCAACAACGGCGCTGGCGGCTGGAAAACCGATCCTCGCACTCGCACAGTGGTCGCCAAGTCCGAAGAGGACATGGTTAAGGAACATGATGACTGGGGACGCGACCTGGTGCTCATTTTCCAGACCTCCGACCAGCCCGACTATCAGGCGGTTTACGACGGAAGCGGCAGTGTGCAGGGCACATCGGTTGAATGGGTGGCGCTGGTCAACAAGAAGGGTGATGCCATCTGCCGGCTGGGGGTCAATCCTCAGTCCAATCAGTTGGCGTGCAAAGAGTATACCGGAGAAACTCCGACTGGAGAAGGCAAAATCGAGGAAGTGTACGAGACCTTTTCGGACGCTTCGGGAGTGAAGCTCCCGACGGCTTCAACGCG
>JBGOTX010000235.1:0-4228 GCA_041476705.1 Candidatus Zixiibacteriota bacterium | reverse complement strand
GCCGCGTCAGTTTGGGCGCCAGCGCTTCCTGGAACACGTCGTTGATCTGCGACATCGGCCGCGTCTGGGTAAACGGCTTGAGTTTCAATCGCCCGTCGGCGACCAGCTTGATCACGTCGGCGTACAATTCCGGCCGGCATCCCCAGGTGCCGACAATATTGGCGTCGAACGCCATCAGGTTTGACAGGCGCACATCCAGCTTGTCCAGCGTGAACCCGACCACCGAAAGCGTCCCGGCCGTTCCCAACAGCGCAAACGCCAGTTCCTGCCCGGCTTTGGTTCCGGAGCATTCGTAGATTTTCCAGCTGTGCGACGGCGCCCCCAGTTTCTTGCAGTGTTCTTTCACCTTCTCCTTGATACCCTTGACATCAAGACCGGCGGCGCACACGGTCGATGTTACCCCGACTTGCGCCAGTTGATCAAGTTTGTCCTGCGCAATATCGATTGCCACCACTTTCCCGCCCATGATATTGGCCAACTGCGCGGCATAGATGCCGATCCCGCCAACGCCGATCACGATCGCCAGATCACCCGGCTGGAGGTCGCTTTTCACAATCACCTGATACGGTGTCGACACCGCATCGGCAATCACCGCCAGTTCGGCCAGCGAATGACCGACCAGCGCCGACTCCGGCACCGGCACCAGATATTGCGACGGCACCACCGCGTGGCTGGCAAACCCGCCGTGAAAATCGTTGCCGGGCATGAGCTGTTTCTGACAGATGTTGCCCCGTCCGCGCTTGCACAATTCGCACTGGCCGCACGGCAGGACCGCCGGAACAATCACTTTTTTCCCTTTGACCTGTGCCGGTCCCAGAATCACGGTGCCGGAAATTTCGTGGCCCAGCACCAGCGGAAGTTGGTGGCGGGTCGGTACGCCGGAATGCCAGAAGCTCAAATCCGTGTGACAGACGCCGCATCCGGCTACCTGCACGACCGCATCATTCTCCCCCAGTTCCGGAAAGGGCATTGCCACTAGCGCCATCGGCGCGTCGGTGGCCGTCATCTGATACGCATGTATCGCATCCATATTCTCTATGTTCCTCCCAGAGTTCTATTCATTCGCTTCGTGGGTTCATCGGCCGTCGGTATGCCGGATTTCCAATCCCGCGCCATCGCCGCCGCTCCGACCGCCACCGTGTATTGCGGATTGGTAACCACGTGCACTTCAGAGCCGATCGCCTCAGCCAGCAGTTCACCCAGATACGGATGATAGGCAATAACGCCGCCGCAGACAAACAGGGGCAGTTCCCGCTTGAGCGGAAGTTTGCAGATCCGGTCGACCACCGAAAGATAAATCCCCCGCGCCACTTCTTCGATCGGTGTGCCGGCAAATTTCCATCCCAGGATTTCGCTCTTGGCGAACACCGTGCAAAAACTGTTCATCACCCGTCGCGAAGTCGACCGCCGGGCCAGCTCGCTCATTTCGGCGATATCCAACTCCGAGCGTTCAGCGATTTCCGTGATAAAAGTTCCGGTCCCGGCCGAGCACTTGTCATTCATGAAAAAGCTGACCACGCCGCCGCGCTCGTCACTCTCGATGATTTTGATATCCTCGCCGCCTATATCCAGAATGCACTTGCGCACCGGATGAAACACCGAGACCCCGGCGGCCGCGCAGATCAGTTCCGTTTTCTGCAGATCGGCGGTCACATTCTTGCGGCCATATCCGGTACTGCACACCCGCGCAATACTGAATCGCTCACCGATAAGCCCCATCTGCCGGTCGAATTCGGTTCGTCGACGGCTCAGCGTCGGAATGACCGCCTTATGGACGATCTCCCCCCGGCTGTCAAGCACCACGAACTTGGTGAATGATGATCCGAGGTCGATTCCCAGATAATGCGATGATGTCGTTTCCGGCGCGCTCATTCGCTATTCCTGTCGCTTCTCCAGCAGATGGATAAGAGCGGTAACGGATTGATTCAAGGGTGTCGGCAAACAGTGTTTGCGGCCGTACTGCATGATCTTGCCGTTCAGATATTCGATTTCGGTCGGATCGCCGTTTTCAAGATCAACGAGCATCGAGGGACGATGGTGACCCGCGTTCTTCAGATATCGGATACAAAACCGGCGAAACTTGTGCCCCAGTTCGATCCGTTCCATCTCGGCCACCCGCACCGATTCGTCGATAATGCCTTCCACCAGCTCAAGCGTCATTGGAAAATCCATCACTTCCTTCATGGTCCGCCGGGTGAGGGCGCAGATGGCGGAAAGCGATGCGTTCAAAATCGCTTTTTCCCAGACATAATCCTGGATATCTTCGGGAACCTCCGTCTCGAGTTTGACCGAGTTCAACAGATCGACAATGCGTTTGGCCATCCCGTTGCCGGCGTCGGTAATCGACGCTACATAATTCGGCGGATTGAAAAAACTGACATGCACGGTGTGACTATCCGCCATATTGCCGGCAAAATTGACGACCATCCGCAGAGTGCGATGGTCGCCGAACGACTGGCCGACCTCGACTTCGTTGTCGATTCCATTCTGGGCGCACATGACGTGGAGTGTGCCGTTGTCGATTTCGCGTATTTGTTTGATTACTTTCGAATTGTCGGGCGTTTTCACGGCTATGATGATCAATTCGGGGTCGTGCATGCCCAGCTCCTGAACGGTATAGCAGGCATGGTCGATCTTCACATGTTTCTCTATCGTGTGGGTGAGCCGAATCCCCTTGGCCTTGATGGCGTCGATCTTTTCGGGAAACATGTCGCACGGGATGACCATCGCGCCCGCTTCCTTCAGGTGCGCCGCCAGGGTCGAGCCCACCGGTCCGGTGCCGATAACGCCGACCCGCAATTTGTTATTGTTATTGATTTCTGCGCTCATCGTTCCGGTCTCCGCACTCTTCTTATCTTTCAGGTCTGCTTTTTAATTGCTCGACAAATGTTTCCAGCCGCGTCTGCGCCTGGCCATCCGAAAAAAAGCGGAGATCATTCAGATCTCCGTCGATCGTCAGCGTGGGCACGCCGGTGTCGGTCGTGAGTCGCCCGGGCATACCGAACCGACAATTGGAATTGTTGAAGCAGGTCTTGGCGTCATGGAAAATGATCCCATCGACCCGGAATTCCCGGAGCATCTGCTTGAGGACGGCGAGTTTGTGTTCCTCGCCGCGATTGATGAATATCTGCGTGTACGCCCGGGCCATCGAGCGAAGCGGCTCGCCCGGATCGAAGTCATCGAATATCCAGCTGTTGCAGTAAGTCGAGGCCACCACGGCCGCCTGGTTCTCGGCCAGCAGATCGGAAAGCGACCGTAGTCGCCCCCAGATCGGCATCCCCTCCCAGAAAAGCCGGACCTGTTCTCCCGGCACCGCCGCCGCTTGCTTGTCAACAAACCCTTGCAACTCCGCCAGCAGGTCGCGATAGAAATCGACCGCCGTCTGAGTGCCGCGCAACATCACGATCGGCGCCATAAGGATCGTTCCGTCCCAGAAGGTCAGTGGAGTCGGCGAGTGTTGGGCCGTCTGCAGGACCTGTTTCCACAAATCCGACGCGGCCTTGCTCAACTGCACCACTTCTTTCAAGCGCACCGGATCGAGCCGAGGGCCGATGATCTTCTCGCCCGTCTTGATCAACTCTTCGAACTGCCGGGTGACGTTGTCTATATCCGCCGTCGTTACGGCTTCGAGGTGTCGGGGTGGAAAGATGCCGACCACGGGGCAGTTGAACTCCCGCCCGAAAAATCCGAACCACTCGGCGACCTCGCGACACTGGTTGGTGTTGAACACAATCAAATCAGGTCGCGGGGGAGCCGCTAATCCGTACGCTTCCTTTAGCGGCGTATCCCCCGCCAGATACGATCCGATATCGGATGTCAGATACGAACATATCTCGTTGGCATAACCGGCCTGGTGGGCGCGGGGAATGTACTTGCCGGCGGTGCGCGAAGCGCCCAGAAGCGCGCCATGATTTTCAGGGAAATAGACTTCGAACCCCAACGCGCGCAATATCTCGGCCGGTCCCGCGCTCGTGCACCACGCCAGCGGCGAGCGCAACTCTTTGAAATAATCAGTCAGGATCGACTTAAGCTCTTTTTGCGACCGGAGGCGGATCATTGTTCCTCCAGATCGAGGATATAGACTTGATCGGAATCGCCGTCACCGTTTCGCTGATACAACTGCTCGATATTCGCCTTGTATATCCGGCCGACAACATTGGGCGCAAGTTTCATCGAGGGCGTCAGTTCGCCCGCGTCGATGGACAATTCCTTGTCGATCAGCATGGCG
>JBGOTX010000234.1:0-4230 GCA_041476705.1 Candidatus Zixiibacteriota bacterium | reverse complement strand
GCATAACGGGATCCCGGTGCTGGTAACCTACCACCCGGCCGCTTTGCTTCGGTTTCCGGCCTACAAGAAGGAAACCTGGGAAGACCTTCAGAAATTGCGCGCGCGGTACGACGCTCTGTAATGAAAGTGTAATCGTATGGCCATGAATTTCAAGACTCGTGCAGACAAAGAGACGGCTAAGCTGGAGCCGCCGCACTCGACCGATGCCGAGCGCGCGCTCTTGGGCGCCGTTTTCAAAGACGCCGAGGCGATGAACGCCGTGGTCGACGTGATCGACGACGAGGCGCATTTTTACGTGCCGCGCCACCGGGCCATTTTTCGGGCGATGCTGGGTTTGTATGAGCGAAGCGAACCGTGCGATATCACGACCGTAGTCGACGAATTGCTTCGCTCGGGATCGCTTGAACAGATCGGCGGGCGGGTGTATCTGGTGGAACTCGCCGAGGATGTGGTTTCCTCGGCCAATGTGGCACGCTACGCGACAATCGTGCTTGAAACATCGCTCATGCGCAACCTCATCACGACGTCGAGCGAAATCATCCAGAGTTGTCAGGCGTACGACCAGAATGTCGATGTCCTGCTGGACGAGGCCGAGCGGGCTATTTTCGATATTTCCGAACGCCGCATCCGCAAGGGGTTCATTCCGATCAAGGGGCTGATCGCGGACACGCTCGAACACATGGGCGACGAGCATTTCATGTCCGGCATCCGGACCGGATTCACGGAAATTGACAACATGACGCTTGGTCTTCACCCCGGCGATTTGATTGTCGTGGCCGGGCGTCCCTCGATGGGCAAGACGGCGCTTGCCATGAATATCGCCGAGTATGTGGCGACCGAACTCAATAAAGGCGTGGGAATTTTCTCGGTTGAAATGTCCAAAGAGCAGTTGGTTTTCCGCATGCTTTGCGGCCGGGCCGAAATCAACCAGCATAAACTTCGGGCGGGAACCCTGTCGGAGCGGGAATGGCCCCGGTTGACTATTGCCGGCAATCTGTTGTCGCCCGCGCCCATTTTCATTGATGACTCCGCCACGTTGTCGACTCTTGAGATGCGGGCCAAGGCGCGCCGGCTTAAGGCCCAGTACAATGTCGGTCTCATCGTGGTCGATTACATTCAACTCATGCATTCCACCGGGCGGGAGGAAAACCGCCAGCAGGAAATCGCCATGATTTCACGCGGCATGAAGGCGCTCGCGAAGGAACTCGATGTTCCGGTGATCGCTATTTCACAGTTGTCCCGGCAGGTCGAACAGCGAGGCGGAGACAAGCGTCCGCAACTGGCCGATCTTCGCGAATCCGGCGCTATTGAGCAGGATGCCGACTTGGTTATGTTCGTCTACCGTCAGGAATTGTACATGTCGCATCTCGAGCGCGAGGACCCCAAGTATCGCGAGGTGGCGGGTAAGGCGGAAATTATCATAGCCAAACAACGTAACGGTCCGGTCGGGTCGGTGCATCTGTCGTTTCGCAAGGAATTTGCGCGGTTCGGGAATCTGGAAACTCAGCACCGTGAACTTCCACCCGGAGCAACACCGGTCTCCGGTCCCGATTCGCCATTCTAATGGAACCGATGGATTATCATGTCGAGGCGGTTGGCCGAAGCGGCATCAACCTGGTCACGCGGTCGGGGGGAATGGCCATTCTGCTCGGTCGGTTCGTCCTCACGCTGAAAGATATTCCGCGATCTCTGCATATCATTTTCGAGCAATTCTACGCGATCGGCGTTCGGTCGCTTCCGCTCATTATCGTTATTTCGGTGTTTGTCGGCGCGGTGTCGGCGTGGCAGGCGGCGTACCAGTTCAAGTTTATCGGCGCGCCTTTGCGTCTGCTCGGAAGCGCGGTCGGCAAAGCGGTGGTCATTGAACTGGCGCCGGTATTGTCGGCGCTGGTGTTTGCGGGGCGGGTCGGCGCCGGGATTGCCGCCGAGCTGGGCACGATGCGGGTGACCGAACAGATCGACGCCCTCGAATCGCTTGGAATCGATCCGGTGCGGTATCTGGTCTTGCCGCGCATGCTGGCCTGCATATTTATGGTCCCGATGCTTGTGATCTTCGCCAATTTTATCGCCGTCATGGGGGCGCTGGCGGTTTCGATCGTGGGCGTCAACATTTCGTCGGAGACTTTTCTGAACGGGTACCGGTCATCGTTTCAGATTTCCGATTTCTTGAACGGCATGATCAAAGCCGGCGTGTTCGGTCTGTTGATCGGCCTGGTGGGGTGTTATGAAGGGTTTACGACCACGGGCGGGGCCGAAGGGGTCGGGCGGGCCACCACCGTCTCGGTCGTCATTGCCTCGGTGCTCATTTTGATCTTCAACTTTTTCTTCGCCGTCCTGCTGTTCCGAATCTGAGATCATTATGCCCCTCATACAGGTCGACAATCTCACCAAACGCTTCGGTCCCCAGACGGTCCTCGATGGGGTGACGCTTAAGATCGAGAGGGGTGAATCGGTGGTGATTATCGGGCAATCGGGCACGGGGAAATCGGTGTTTCTCAAGCATCTGAATCGTCTTCTGACACCGGACTCCGGCCGGGTGCTATTCGATGACCATGATCTGGCGACACTCAACCGCGATCAACTGACAGCCGCGCGACAGCGGATGGCGATGGTATTCCAATCGGCGGCATTACTCGATTCCATGACCGTGGGTGAAAATGTCGGTCTGGGCCTTAAAGAGGCACGCGGGATGGCGGCCTCCGAGATCGGATCGATTGTCGAGGAGTGTCTCGAACTGGTCGGATTGGCCGGTACCGGTGAAAAGATGCCGTCGGAATTGTCAGGCGGTATGCGCAAGCGGGTCGGTTTGGCCCGCGCTATCGCCAACAAGCCCGAAGTAGTGCTGTATGACGAGCCCACCACCGGCCTCGATCCGGTGACTGCGGAAACAATCAATGAATTGATTGTGGCGCTCAACGAGCGCGTCAGCGCCACCTCCATAGCCGTTACGCACGATATGAACTCGGCTTTTCGGATCGGCCGGAGGATTGTGATGTTGCACCGAGGCAAAATCGTTTTCGACGGCACGCCCCAGGAAATTCAGGCGACCGTCGACCCGACCGTGCGGCAATTCATTGAAGGCCGAGCGACCGGGCC
The DNA here is from genome assembly GCA_041476705.1 of Candidatus Zixiibacteriota bacterium. Taxonomy (GTDB): domain Bacteria; phylum Zixibacteria; class MSB-5A5; order GN15; family FEB-12; genus JACRAV01. Next base: position 1,134 of record JBGOTX010000234.1, on the reverse strand, counting down.
GCTCACGGTGAATCCATGATCGGCGGCAAGAAGATCAAGACGGCGTATTTCTGCTCGCAATGCGGCGCGGAGCACATGCGCTGGCAGGGTCAATGCAAAGAGTGCGGGGCGTGGAATGTGCTGATCGAAGAACGTGTCCCCGCCAAAGGGAAAGCCCCGCGTTCCGGCAGTCATATCGAACAGGTCAAACTCTCGGAGATTTCGGATCGACCGGTGCAAGGGTATTTTTCCGGTATCGCCGAGTTCGACCGGGTGCTGGGCGGGCGGCTCCTGCCCGGTATGACCGTTCTGCTGGGTGGCGAGCCGGGGATCGGCAAGTCGACGCTTCTTTTGCAGGCCGCTGAAGCGTACTCCCAGCGAAATCTTGCGGTGCTGTATGTGACGGGAGAAGAATCGCTGTCGCAGATAAAGATGCGGGCGGCGCGGCTGAACGTGGCCGGTACTGATATTACGGTAATTAATGCTACTGATATTGATGATATTACGGCCGCTATCCAGAGTGCGCGGGTCGGCGTGGTGCTGATCGATTCAATACAAACGGTGTCGTGCTCACAGTTCGATTCTCCGCCCGGTACGGTTGCGCAGGTGCGCGAGGCGGCCCAGCAATTAATTCGACTGTGTAAAGAGCAGAATATAGCGCTCATCCTGGTCGGGCATGTCACCAAAGAAGGTCTGGTGGCCGGTCCGAAAGTGCTTGAGCACATGGTCGATACCGTGGTGTATTTCGAGGGCGACTCCTCGCATTTATATCGTCTCTTACGGGCGACCAAAAATCGGTTCGGTTCGGTCGATGAAATCGGCCTCTTTGAAATGGGTCCGCACGGACTTTCCGAAGTATCCAATCCATCGTCATTCTTTCTCAGCGGCGATAGCGCCGCCAACCGGGTCGGAACAGTCGTCACGAGCATTTGCGAGGGAAACCGGCCGCTCATGGTCGAAGTACCGGCGCTGGTCGCCTCGGCAAGTTTCGGCAGTCCCCAGCGGGTGGCGGGGGGGATAGACCACCGCAAGCTTGCTCTGCTGTTGGCGATTCTTGAAAAGCGGTGCGGATATCCTATGTCTACCCACGACGTGTTTGTTTCAGTCGCCAGTGGCCTTCGGGTCAACGAACCGGCTTTGGATCTTCCGATCATG
>JBGOTX010000233.1:0-4237 GCA_041476705.1 Candidatus Zixiibacteriota bacterium | reverse complement strand
GGCCAGCATGATGTCGGTCATCCGATTGGTAAACACTCCCGCCTGCAGGCCGTACACCGAATCGTTGATCGAAGCCACTGCCTCGGAGAACTGTTCGTATTTCTCCACCACCGCGACCGGCGCGAACGCTTCGCGGGCACATAATGGCGCTGTACGCCTCACCCCGGTCAACACGGTCGGTTCCATCATTCGCCCTCGCGCTTTGCCCCCGATAAGAAGTCGCGCGCCTCCCTTGACTGCCTCGCGCACGGCTATCACCGCCTTTTCGACCGCCGCCGTGTCGACCAGTGTGCCGATATCGGTAGCGGGGTCGAGCGGATCTCCCAGCTTGAGCTTCTTGATCTTCCGTATGAACAAAGAGACAAACCTCGGATAAATTGACTCCTGCACAAAGATGCGCTGAACCGAAATGCACGATTGCCCCGCCACCCCGAACGCGCCGAATAACAGTCGGGTCGTGACCCAATCCAGATCGGCGTCGTCGGCCACCACCACACCGGCATTTCCACCAAGTTCGAGCACCACCGGCTTCTTGTGTGCGTGTTCCTTTATCCACCACCCTACCGTGTCGGAGCCGGTGAAAGTGATCAGTTTGACCCGGTCATCGTCCAATAAGGGTCTTGCCGCCTCGGCCGAACCCGGAAGAATTGAGATGGCGCCTTTGGGATATCCGCATTGGTCGATCAATTCCGCGAGCATGAGGGCGATGATCGGCGTCTTGCTGGCCGGTTTCAGGACCATCGTATTCCCCGACGCCATCGCCGGTCCGACCTTATGGGCAATCAGATTGAGCGGAAAGTTAAACGGCGTGATCGCGCCGATGACCCCCAGCGGGAACCGTCGCACCAGGCCCAGCCGTTCTTCGCTCCCGGCGGTCCAGTCCAGATCCATAATTTCACCGCCGAGCCGTTTGGCTTCTTCGCCGGAGGTCCGGAACACGCCGATCGCGCGGGCGACTTCAAGACGCGATTCGCGAAGCGCCTTGCCCAGCTCGCGCGACATCATGACCGCAAATTCCTCTCTCTCGCTTTCCAGTCCCGCCGCAATCGATTGGCAGGCGGCTTCGCGCTGGTATGAGGCAAGGTCACGCGTGTGAACAAACGCCCGCTCGGCAATCGAAATCGCTTTGGTAAAATCATCGGCCGACGCCGCGGCCACCGTGCCCACCAGCGAATCATCGTATGGCGAGGTGACCCGAATTCGGGCTTTGCGGTCGACCCACTTTCCGCCAAGGTATAGGCGATAATGCTGATTTCTCATCGGTTCTCCCATGGTCTATCGTGTCGCAACATACCGCGCGTTCAGCGCCGATTCAACACCTTTCCTGCGGGCGCCTCATCGTCGATCAATGGTCCCTTTTTCCCAAAAACGGTGTAGGGGCGGCCCCACAATCAGTGTGGGTTGGCGCCCACTTTTATTGAGGCCCGATCAAAAGCTGATCAGGCCGGTCCGGATACCTAAAACCGAATAACCACCCCTTTAACCAATTCACCTCAAACAACTTATACAACCGGTCAGGGTCGGCACGAACTTCCCTGATTGCGTGGCATGCCGTTTACACCATGTTGGTCAAACAAAGGGATAATTCTATGAGAACTTGCACGCTTACGAAATCCGATGGAATCACGATACTTGAGGTAATGATCGCCATGATCATCCTGAGCATATCGCTCTTGTTGCTGTTGAACATGGCGATGGTCGCCCTCGACGGCAATGACTGGTCAAATCGCACCACTGTCTCCACGCAGGTTATGCAACAGAAGCTCGAACAGCTGCGCGCCTCGGCTTCGCTCACGAGCGGAAGTGATTCAACGGGTGGCGTCAGCCGAACCTGGTCAGTCACGAACGCCGGATCGCACCTGCGGAACGTGCAGATCGCGGTCCAGTGGACCGATGTTCGGTCACGCACTCACATCGACAGCATGACCGCGCTCGTGCGAACCGATTCGCTGTAATCGGGCCGACTATCGGACGACCGGACCAAAGAAAGACGATGAATAAGACCCTCAGAAATGACGCGGCGCACTTTCGCGTCATCGGCCGGATTGATAACCGTGGGATTGTGAGGAAACCAGATGCGTAACTTAGCCAGACACTTATATTCAGCCGCCGGTGTCACCCTTATGGAGACACTGATAGCGCTGGCGTTGACCGGAATTGTCAGTCTTGCCATTTTCAAGACATACATTACGCAACACCAGCATTACATCGCGCAGGACGACATCACCACCGTACAGCAGAATGCGCGGGCGTGCATCGATGAAATGACCCGCCAGATTCGGATGGCCGGATTCAAACTCCCGACCGGACTCAATGCTCTGCGGGCGACCAACACTAATCCGGATACGCTGGCGATTATTTACCGCGCCGACACCACACAGGCAGTTCTCGCCGCCACCATGGCGTCGAACGCCGCCGATATGGTCTGCGTCGGAAGCGTCGCCGGATTCGTTGTCGGTCAGTGGGCCTATATTTTTGAACCCGACTCTGGTGGTGGCGAGTTTTTCATTATCACCGGGATTAATACCGGATCCAAACAGATTTCTCACGCCGCCATGAGCAAGGCGTACCGCAAGGACGCCATTGTCCTGGTGATCGCCTGGACGCAGTACTACATTGACAAGACTGACCCGAGCCACCCCAATCTGATGGTTCGCACCGCCACTGGCGGCGCTCAAGTGTACGCCGAAAATATCAGCGATCTGCAATTTCAATACCGTTTGAATAACGGCGCCGTCGTCGACGTCCCGCCGCTGGTGGCGGACGTGCGCGAAGTGTTGATTGCGGTGACCGGCCGTTCGCAGCAAACCGACGCCGAAACCGCAGGTCACCCGTATCGGTACCGCACGTATACGTCGTCAGTCAACGTAAGAAATATGACCAGCTGAGAAACCTTGATGACGATTATGCAACCGCACCGTGAAACCAGGATTACGTTGCTATGTCTCTAAGTGAGAATTGGAAAAACGATAGGAGACTCATATGAAACTCATGCAGTTGAAATCGGATCGCGGCATGGCGGCGCTCATTGCGCTGATCATGGTGGGCATGTTGACGCTCCTGGGGCTGGCGGCCATGTCTACGTCGGACGATGAGGTCAGCATCGCTGGCAACGAATTACAGGAAACTCGCTCTTTCTATGCCGCTGAGGCGGGTCTGGAACGCGCCGCCGCGGGCATACAAACAGAGTACGAAAATACCGGCGTTCCTCCGACCACCCTGCCCGCCGGCACCGACCACCTGAACGGTTCCGCCGTCACCTATGCGACTACCGACGATGGCCCGGCCACTCAGCGTACCCTGACCACCGGTTCACTGGCGGGTCTGCACGCGTTGGTTAAGTCGTTCACGATCAATTCGAGCGGTACCAGCGCGAACGACCACGGCAAGGTGGAGCTTTCGCAATCATTCGAGACCTCGATGATCCCGGTCTTCCAGTTCGCCGTTTTCTACGGTCAGGATTTGGAAATCGCACCGGGCGCCGATATGCAACTAGTGGGGCGGGTGCATTCCAATCAGGACATGTATCTGCAGTCGAACGTCAACTTGCGTATGGACTCGTATACAACGGCGGCGGGAAGTATCTACTACGGCCGTAAAGGTCCCGGCGGCGCAGGAGCCGGCGATGTCCAGATCAAGAATGCCAACGGAACCTATGTTTCAATGAAAATGGGTGCCGGATGGCTGGACGCTCGGCAGGCCAAGTGGTATGACTCATCCATAGCCCGCTGGAATGGCCGCGTTCAAGACAAGGCGCACGGCAAGCAACAGCTCAATCTGCCGCTGACCAGTAGCGCCGATGCCCACAAGGTCATCGAACCCGCCTCAGGAAACGCGGACTCATACGAAAATCAAGCCACGCTCAAGATCGTCAACAATCAGGCGCTTCAGAAGATTGGGGCCGCCTGGGTTGATGTCACAGCCGACATGACCGCAAAAGGGATCATCACCTATACGCCTGATAAGTTCACCGACCAGCGGGAAAATAAGAAGATCGACGTGACCGATCTGGATATTCAGAAGCTGTATGCCAATGGGTATGGTCCTTCCAACGGCATTCTCTATTTTTCTGATAATATCAGCGGCGGAACGGAATTCCCGGGGCTTCGCGTCAAGAACGGCTCCCAACTTGGCGGTCCGCTGACCATAGCCAGCGCCAACCCCCTCTACACGCTGGGCGATTTCAATTCAGTCAACAAACAGCCGGCCTCCCTGTATGGCGATGCCATCACGTTCC
>JBGOTX010000232.1:0-4239 GCA_041476705.1 Candidatus Zixiibacteriota bacterium | reverse complement strand
TTGGGAACCGAGGGTCAGGTACATGACTCGATTGTCGGAAGGATTGCTCGGAAACTCCGAAGTACCCGCGTCCGGCGCTGATCCGCTGGCGCCGCCGATTCCCGTTCCCTCGCTTTGACTGCCGCTCACCGCCGACATTTCTATTCCCTGAGCTCCAGTGTCGCCCGACATTTGAGAAATACTCCTCTGAGTAAAATAGGCGAGGGCGCTCGTCAGCACATCGGAAGACACATTCCTTGTGGCGACGTTGTTTAGGAATAACTGTGCCTTGAGGTGCAATTTCGGTCTGCCGTCCGGGAGCGCGCCGGGCACCAAATGACTAATGACATGCGGGCTGGTCTGGCACATTCGCTGTGCTTCGGTCAGGGCAGGAAGTAACTCCGGATAACGCAACACGGAGTTTTGTATAACTGAGTCGCGCTGTATCCCTCCAATCAAATCGGAAAGAGATTCTGCGATATCTTTGACATCCGATTGGCGCTGGTACAGGCCAATTCTAAGCATTCCGCCGGCGGCCGAGATTTGATCCTTGAGGGCTTCCCCCCCTTCAAACATGCAGGTAAGAGTCTCGCGGACCGACTCCATAGTGATGGAGGCATCGCTAGGGGCATTTTCTCTCCTGGGACAGATGGCAAATACCCGACACCCGCGCAGAGCCGCAGACAAACACATTGATGCCCAGAAATCGCCGGCCCAAAGCGGGTCGGGGGCAATGATCACCGAACCCGGCGACATCAGGTTATAAAGTGACGCCTTGGCCACGGTGGCGAGTTTAGGACCGTAGCCGGTGGCGTTCATCACGGTTAGAACCGATGCGGTCCAGCCCCGTTCACGAAGCTGTTGGCAACGGTCCGCGTAGTCGGCGGGGAAAACGACCGGTCTCAGATAGTATGGCACCTTGCTTTCGGTAAATCCCTGGCTCAAGAAAATCTCCCGAGCCGCTGTTTTCAGGTACACCAGATCAGCGCCCTGAACCTTGAGACTTCTATCGTCCCAAGACGGCCCGACATACGACTCCCCGACACCCTGCCCCGTGAACAGTGCGACGCCCGATGATGGGTCGCCTTCGAATATATCGCGGAAGGCAATCTTCCGATGGTCCCGCATCAGGGCGTCTTCAGAATAAATCGGCTCGAACACGTTGGTGACATTCACGTGAACGCAAAACAGCTTCCTCAATTCGCGCTTCGACTTCCTTCCGAAAATCGGCGACCTCTCAATCGCCTGCCTCAACTCGGCCAGAGATGAATCGACCGATTGCCGGAGAAGTCGATCTGACAGATCGACTTGTTCGGGATCATATAGATTCTGCAACAGGCGCAAGAGCGGCCGGCTCTTTTTGACCTGGAAATAGTGCTCGTCGATAAAGATGGTATAGTCCGGCAACAATTCGCGGCGGCCGGAGTCAATGTCGTGCACGGCATTAATGAAGGATCTGATATAGGAGTCGGTGACTATATTCCAGCTGATCCTATCGGGGGACCGGCCATGCTGTCCGGCAATATCGTGGACGATCAGCACGCTGTAGTACCGAGTCTGCCGGATCATCTGTTCCAGTTCAAGAATCCAGGCGTCATTAAGAAGATATGACACCGTGTTGGCGCTGGTCATTTTGCGGCCGACGACCAGGCCAAGAATGCTGTCTACCTCCGACTGCGAATCATATTGAGCGCGAGTCAGTCCGAAATTCAGGGGAAGCCAGATCAGGCGCGAATCCCGCCAGCGGTTCTTGGAGTCGTCGAACACCTGTCTTAGCCGGTCTACGACTCGGGCGAATATTTCGCCGGCGGCACGGATTTGGGGTTCGCCGAAGGAAGGGAATTCGGCCGTCAGTCGTTGTCGAAAGGTTGCGACGGCATGGCCACAAAAGCCCTCAACCTGAGAAGGTCTTTTTCTTTGACAAAAGAGACGGTTAACCGGAATAACAATGTCGCCCAACAGGCACTCCCTCATAAGAGTCGCAAGTTGATTACCGTCGGGGGCATCACTTCCGGCGGCGAAAGCGCAGGCCTCAACAAGCGACGCATGAAATACCGAGTCCTCTTCAAGAAAGGTGTGTCTCGACAGACGGGAGTGATCGGCGATCGCTTTCATCGTGTTGTCGAATTTCTTTCGCTCGCGCTTTGAGTCGAGAGCGCCAAATACGATTCGAGGCGTCAGATAGCGGTCAATCCAGCCCATGGCGTGGTCGATCCGGGCAAGGGGAACTTTGGCCCCAAAAGCGGAATCGGGCTTCCACTGCCCATTCATCGTGTTCCTGGGAAGCATCGCGTCCCGCTCTCTCGGTCGGTTTCGCATGCGACGCTGCCAGTAAGGCGCGACTGAAAAACCAATCTGAAGTTCTCTACTAGCAGGAACATATTCGATCCGGAAACGGTCAGCCCATGAATTGAGACCGCCGCGCCTGAGGACGACGTCCACCGCCATCCTGACGCGGGGTTGCCAGTCCCTGAAATCGTACTCGACCCCCTGAAAGATTCCAAAGATATTGAGGTATGCGCCGACCGTCGCGTGCAACAACCCAGCGCGGTATAGCACAGCGGCATCGATATCCGTACTCACCGCCCCGAACTGAGGAAGACCGATTTGAGTGTGATCGTCGAGAAATATCCTGGAAATCAGACTTTTCCGAGTGAAACCATATCCTCCCACCAGACCAATTTGAAAGCGTTGAGTTGCGGGAAGTCCGGTAGCGGCTGTTTCTAACAAGGCTTCAGCGAGGTGGGTGCTGTCGGAGAGTTTTCGTGCGCCCACAGTTGCCGGATCGCTCCCCGCCTTTGCTTGTGATAGTTCCTGCGAATGGACGGGGCGAGACAAGGTGAGCAGGATCGCGATGCAAATGAGTAACCGGTTGCAGACGTACTTTACCGTCATGCGGCCCCCCGCGTCCTGCTGATGAGCGGGTTTGGAGCGGAGTGGCCATTTCCGTTATGGGACACGCTTTCCTCCTCCCTATTTAAGCAGGCCACCCTTGTGATAAAGATGGCCTCTGTGTCCTTTACCGTCGCGAAAAAGTCATTGCTCCCCCAGCGCGGACAGTGTCATGGATGTTGTTCAGCGGCCCAGCGCAGATATTCGAGCAACGATCTGGCCTGGGGCTGAGTAATTCCTGAGATCGACATATACGTCTGATACTGGCCGATGAGTTTCTTAACGGTGGCGTTCTTTTGCTCCATCTCAATCGGATTCATTACCATGTTCATAATGAACTCGGGCGTATCGCGCTTTGCGACATCACGCAGAGGCGGCCCGACCTTCTTGGTATCAAGCTGGTGACAGACGGTGCACTTTTGCGTGAACAACAGCTTTCCGGCATCGACCAGGTCGGCATTTATCGAATCCAGTTTTATTGTCTTTATGGGGCCAATGCCGAGATCGGGTTTGTCCGAAGATATGGACGCTGGTTTCTTCTTTGCGTCAGCCTTTTTTTCACCGGTATTACCGCCGGAATCCTTCTTAGTAGTATCAGCGCCGGCCTCAGCCAAAACCAGCGGAGAATGTCCGGCCGCTTCGATGTGCGCAGATTGCATTTGGCCGATGGCCTCTGAATCTTTGTGGTTAAAGCCGAACAACCGACTGGTTGCGCCAAACAGTATCACTATCCCCACCAGCATCAAAGGGGCGATCGATTTCATACTCACGTTTCTTTCTCACATGGCCAGCCAGGCCAGTAAATAAAGGGTGTTGTTGTCCGAGGCGTTTCGACCGAAACCGTCATAATCGGATTTCGCGCCGTTGAATTTCGAATAGACTACGTATTGCAGGGTCAGTTTGGTGTTAAGCCATGGGAGGTAGTCGAGCTCAAGGATAGCGCCACTGCTGTTCGGTTTGCCGACACGATATCCGGCATTTACCGCCGGCGTGTACAACAACGTGTCAGCGTCGCCGGAGCTTGCAAAGTAGCCGGCCGCCACTCCGAGGCGCTGGTCGAAGTAGTAGTTGGCGTCAAGCTTCACCAGGTTGAGATTGTTGGACGCATTTTGCGATTCCCCGTTGGCGAAGGCGGCATCAAGATTCTGCTTCTCATGAATCCATGTGGCATGGGCGGTCAGCGTTCCCTTCTCAAACCGAGTCGCAGACTGCGCATCCATACCAATATCCGCAAATCGATTTGTGGCTCCCGATATTCCCGTCGGAAAGAATTTGCCTGAGAAACCATAGGTTCCAACCGAAAGGTACGTTGCCGGCCACTGATGCTGTAAAGCTATTCGCCAGTACGGAGAAACGTTTTTAGTGGTA
>JBGOTX010000231.1:0-4247 GCA_041476705.1 Candidatus Zixiibacteriota bacterium | reverse complement strand
CAGAGCTCGTCGGAAGCGATTGCAGGCACCCCGATCCCCCGCGATGTTCCCCGAAGCAACATTGTATTCTCCGCTCACAAATACGTTTCCAACGGACGCGTACCCGACGTTATGTATATTGTCTATGTTGATCCCGAATCATACAGCCAGATTTCTGATCAGGACGTACTATCCGAGGTCGGACACGCCATCGGAACGTTGAATAAACACCTACCCCATCGTCAGTTTATTCTAATCGGTCCAGGGCGCTGGGGGAGTCGCGGCGACGTTCGTCTGGGCGTAAGCGTCACCTACTCGGATATTAACAACACTGCGATGCTTATTGAAGTTGCCCGAAAGAAAGGCAACTATGTGCCCGATCTGTCCTTCGGCACGCACTTCTTCCAGGATTTGGTTGAGTCTGGAATTCGTTATCTCCCGCTCTATCCGGATGAGCCGGGTGTAATTTTCCATGAGGCATTCCTTACCCGATCCCAGAACTTTCTCGCTCAGTTCGCGCCGGAATACGCTCATCTTGACAAGACAATCAGAGTAGTCGATGTGCGACAGGCGAGCGGTGGACATGTTCTACGTGTCGCGATGAATGCGGACACCGACCAGGCCCTTGCTTATATTGCACGACCTACCACAAACGGACATTCTTCACGCCCCACGATGACGGGGCTTGCCGCGGCGGATCACGGAGATAACGAATGGCGAATGTTGGTCGCAGAGAAACTCGCCGCTGGCCTTGATACCGCGCGTTTTGGGGTCATCGGTTGCTGGCTGACCGGCTCTACGGCCGAAGGGACTTCCGGCCCTAAGAGTGATATCGATCTGCTCATTCACTTCAAGGGTACTGCCGAGCAGCGAACGTTTCTTGAAATCTGGCTGGATGGCTGGAATAGCAGTCTTTCCGAAATCAATTTCTTGCGAACCGGCATGAGGGTGGAGAAAATGCTCGATGCACAGTTTCTGAGCGATGGAGACATCGCCGGCCGATCCGGATACGCGGAGAGAATCGACGCCAAGACTAACCCTGCTCTCTTACTGACGATAAAGTGTACTTAAACCTTAGACGGCCAGTTCTTTCATAAACTCCCGCACCGACAGCTTCTCGCACGAAAAGATTATCTTCTTTACCTTCTCCTGATGCTCCTGCGTCAGCAAACCGGTCGACAGGGCATTGAATTTCGCTTTTAGATCATCCTCGGTCATCGGCTCGCGTGGATCACCCTTGGGATACTCAAGATACGCCGAATACTCTTTGCCTCCCTTGGTACGGACCCTTACCCGCGAGGGCTGTTTGGCCGGGAACATCTGCTCGAACTCGACCGACGCCTCCCCCTTTATCTTATCGATCACGTTCCAGATGCGTGGGTCCTTGAGCTTTTCGTCGGAAAATGTCTGGGTCGTAATCTGACGATCCACAATCGCCGCCGCGATACAGTACGGCAGAGAATGATCGGCCGTCTCGCGCGATTCCGGACGGTACTTGTGCGGGTCGAACAGAATATCACAGGCGCGGGCGATAGTGGTAAGCGTTACCTCTTCGATATCCTCCGGCTTGATATCATTGTCCTTGATCACTTTCAGCGTGGTCGTGATGTGCGTGTGAGTCAGCGCTTCGGTGGGAAACGCCTTCATACTGCAATCGAGTATTTTGAACTTCCCACCCAGATTGCCCAGCAGTTTGTCGACATCCCACGACGGCCCGAACACGTCCATCAACCCCTCTTTCCCTTCAAAGACCGCCTCGGTGCCTGAGTACCCCTTGTCGGCCATCAGCGCGGCAAACACGCCCGCCTGCGCGGCCATCGGATCGACCGTGTTCTTCATCATGGTCAATTTCCCGGCGGTCGGACAGCCGATCGTATGGCTGTGGCACCCACTGATGCCGATCGCGTTCACCATCTTGTCGATCGACAGGCCAAGGAGTTTGCCAGCCACGATTGGCGACACGAACTGCGTCAGCGTGGCGTGGTGCCATTTCCGTTCGCGTACCCCCGGCTTGCCGAACTCACACAAACGCATTTCGAATTCATAAGCCAACACAATCCCGACTATGACTTCCTTCATCGAGCCGTTGACCATCTCGCCGACCGACAGTGCCACAGGAATGATATCCGATGGGTGTGAAGGGTCCTCTTTCCAATAGATGTCGTTAAAATCCTGCGCCCGGATCATCAGGGCGTTGACCAGCGTGGCATTGACCGCCGGCATTTTGTCGCCGAAACCTATCAGAGTTGATTCCGGCTTCCCTCCCATGTCGGAATAGATATCGCGGAGAATGCGTACGTCTTTGGTGTGGTACCCGCCGTAGGCGCACCCGACCGAGTCGTACAGGTACCGTTTGACTTCGTGCACAACGTTCTCCGGAATACTCTTATATGAAAGCCCCACCGCAAATTCGGCTATTTGACGTGAATACGATTTGTCCATTCCCGCTCTTTACCTTTCGATTGTTTGTGATAACGCCAGGCGACGCTTCACCCAATTCTCCAAGCCATCCTCAACTACCAATTCCTGTGCCGCAATGCCGACCGAACCAATTGAATAAGTCTTCCCGGCCGCGATGAGAGTTGATTTTACAAAATCAATCTTTGCAAACACTCCCGTCCGCACGGTCGGTTTGCCTGCCCCAAACATCGTCTTCAAATCATTCACCAAGTCGGGGGCCTCGATTGCCAGAAACCCGTTGTTGAGCGCATTCCGTTTGTACGTTTCGTTGAACGACCCGGCCAGGACCAGACGAATACCGCGATACTTGAGGGCTGTCGCCGCCTGTTCGCGCGAACTGCCGGTGCCGAAATTGAATCCGCCGACCAGCAAATCACCTTCCCTTACGATCTTGCCGAACTCCGGATCATAATTCTCCATCACCACCGCGGCCTGTTGCTCTGGAGTCATGTCGTCATTATAGGTATACTTGCCGGGGTAGATGCCGTCGGTGTTCATGTTGTCCTTGTGACAGAAAATGAGCTCGCTATGGATAAGCGGGGGAAAACCCTGAATGATTCGCACGCCGGCCCCCGAAACAGCGCCGGCTGTGCCTTCGCGGATTGATGCTTTGAGAACGGTTGTCTCTCCAGCACCCGGCATCGCAATATATCCGGCAACAGCCGAGGCGGCGACAACTTCGGGTGACGCCAGATATGCTTGTGCTTTCGGCGATCCCATCCGCCCTTTGAAATTTCGGTTGGTCGCCGAAATACCCACTTCACCGTCTTCGAGCACTCCCGTGCCAAGTCCGATACACGGTCCACATCCGGCGGTCAGCGGAATTGCTCCGGCTTCGATCAAGGCCGACCAGTCGCCGCGACGTTCGCTCTCCGCCTGAACTTCGCTTGAGGCCGCCGCGATATAGAATTGTACGTCGGGGGCAACCTTCTTGCCTTTTATCACGCTGGCCGCGGCCGCGATATCTTCGACCCGGCTGTTCACGCAGGATACGAGATACGCTTTATGAATCTTTACCCGCTTTTCCTGAATGGTCGAAACCGACGTCATCGTCTTTACGGTATCGGGGCCGGAGACGTGCGGCGACACGCTTGACAAATCAAGCGTGAGATATTTGGCGTAGACGGCGTCGTCATCGGCCATTACACGATCCGATCTTACCTTCGCCAAGCGGTCGGCGTTCAAACGAGGGTGAGCGCCGTGGCCATCGACATCCGATGGCACTCCCGCCAACCCTCGTTTCTCGACAAACAGGCGACGTTTCTCGATCCAGTCGAATGTGGTCTCATCGCAAGGGAAAACACCCACCAGCGCTCCCCATTCAGTGGTCATGTTGGCGATCGCGAGCCGATCATTCAACGACAGCGAGGTCAGACCATCGCCGGCGAACTCGATTGCGTAATTAAGTACTTCGTCTTTGTTGAAAAATCCACAGAGCGTGATAATTACATCTTTTCCGGTCGCTCCATTCCGAAGTTCGCCGATTAATTCCACCTTCGCCACTGGTGGTACTTGCCACCAGGTCCGGCCGGTCGCCCAGATCGCCGCCGCGTCGGTGCGAACAATCGGAGTGCCAAGACATCCGAGACCACCATACATATTCGAGTGCGAATCCGAAGCCACCACCATCGTTCCCGGCCAGGCATACCCTTCCTCGCACATAATCTGATGCCCGATACCCCGTCCGGCGGGATAGAAATCGACCCCCATATCTTTGGCAAACTGCTCGATCTTCCGGTACTTGGCCAGGTTTCCGTCGCTCGTATCCTGCACATTGTGGTAGAGCGCGAATACCACCTGCCGGGGAT
>JBGOTX010000230.1:0-4250 GCA_041476705.1 Candidatus Zixiibacteriota bacterium | reverse complement strand
CACCACGCGCGTATCCGAACTGGCCCGACTGTATGACGGCATGGAAGCCCGCACGGTGGCCAACATGATGGCCAATCTCGATGACACGACGATCGTGTCGTTACTTCCGAGAATGAAACAGAAGAATGCCTCTGCGGTACTCGGACTGATGCCGCCGCAACGCGCGGCAAAATTGTCCAAACAGATGATAGAGGTAGCGGAGAACTAATGCCGACGGTCGCACCCGACATCCTCACCTCACTTCTGGGCGTCACGCCCGCCAAGGGCGCGGGAGCAAACAGCCCGTCGAGCGCACTGGGCGTTTCCGGTGCGGCCGATGGGTCGCTTATCTTTTCGGATATTCTCGGACTTCTCAGCAATGTTGGGATGTCGCCTGAAATGGCCGGAAAACAGGCCCCCGGCAACGATCCATTCAATACACTCCTGACCAAAAAATTGAGCGGGCTCAATGATCCCGTGTGGATGCTTGGCCGGCCCGAAGCAGTGGCCGGTCAACCGTTCACGAATATCATGGGCATCTCCACACCGGATACAACAGCGGGGAAATTGCCGAATCCCGGAGTGCAGGAGATTTTGGACGCAACGACTAATCCTGAGATTACGGCAGACAAATTGCCGCATCCGGGGGGACGGGAGATTTCACAGGCGGCGACTGAATCGACCCTGACGGGTACCGATATCTTGTTTGCCATGAAATCTCCCGGCCCAAACCTTCAGCGCGCCCTCTTGTCGGAGCCGATCCCGTTGACCGCAGGAACGTACCAGGTGATTGCGGCCAAAGTCAGCAACGGCACAGTCGATCTGACGGTGCAAGCGCCTGATTCGCAGGAACCGATACAGATCAGTTTGCCGCTGGAACAACTATTGTCCGCCGGCGCGCCATCCATAAATAAGAACAGTGGGTCGGCGATCATGGGCGCACAACGCGTGTCGTTACATCAGCCGACCAGTTCTTCGCTCGATCTATCCGCCTGGTTTGCCAAGTTGAATATCAGTGAACTCCGCGTCGAGAACATCAATCCGACGTCTGATACCAAAATGGCCGCGACGGTCAAACTGACGCTGGCGGGTACGGGCGATGTCACCGCCCCGCAAATCGAAGCAATTGTGCCATCGACTGATATCCGGGCTTTCCGGGTTGCCAATCGCTCGGGACGAATCATTGATTCCAGCGGTACCCCTGATTCACTCACGATGCGCGCAGATGGCGCACGGGCGGTGGTGTCAAGTCCGCTCAGCCGTGAACCGTTTGTCATTCCGAAAACGATTGTCAAAGCGGCGATGGTCGACGGACAGTCGGGAATGCCGTTGTTTGGTGAGGCCAATGATACCGCCGAGTCGATCGACGGCAACCAAGCGGTCCAAACAGCGCAATTCAAAACCGGCGAGTCATCGGCGAGCGGCGAGAAGATTCAATTCAGCTCAGTAAAATTCACGTTGCCCGATAAGATTGACCAGGCGCTCGTACCGAACGGCAAGAGCTTGTCGCTCCAGATTCATCCCGAGCATTTAGGCCCGGCGCGATTGAGCTTGCACTGGGGAACCGATGGTCTGACGGCTCGCGTAACGGTGGATTCGCCGCTGGCGCAGTCGGCTATTGAGCGGTCACTCGATCGCTTGCAGGATCAGCTGGTGCGGGCAGGAGTGAAAGTAGATAGTCTCGAAGTCGCTTTGTCGGGCGGACAGACGCGCGGGCAATTTATGCATCAACAGCCGCAGTGGCAGAGACCACAGGCGGCCAACCCGTTATTTGTGAACGAATATCGATCACCCGAATTTGCCGCCGTGGTCGCGCCTTCGCAGGCGCAACCGGAGTATGTCGGCAGTCGGGGAGTCAACCTTTTCGCGTAGGAGCGAGCATATGGGATTCATTTCACCGGTTCGCACGGACGCCAGCGGTAATCCCCGTACCACGGGGCAAATGCAGTCGCTGGGCAAAGACGATTTCCTGAAACTTCTGGTCAGCAAACTTCAGAATCAGGATCCGCTCAAGCCGATGGATGATCAGAGTTTCGTGGCCGAACTGGCCCAGTTCTCTTCGCTTGAGCAGATGAACAATATCGCCGACGGAATTACCAAGCAGAATCAGCTCAGCTACCTTCAGTCACAGGGGCTGAACAATGTCATGGCTTCGGGTCTGATCGGCAAGGAAGTCAAAGCGCAGTTTTCAAATCTGGTGGTCACCAAGGGTGATCAGCCGACGATCAACTTCACGCTCGATCAGGCGGCGGCAAAAGTGACGCTATCGATCAAGGATTCCTCCGGGCAAGTTGTTCGCACACTGACTGTCCAGAATCAGGCCGCGGGTGTCGGTAAAGTCGTATGGGACGGTAAAGACGAAAAGGGCGACAGCGTGCCGGAAGGAAACTATACCGTGGAGGCCTCGGGTAAGACGGCCGAGGGTGGATCGGTCAAGCCGTCGCTGACGCTGGTTGGCATAGTCCGGCAGGTGGTCTACAAGAATGGCGCGGCGTACCTGATGGTCGGCGGCGCGGAAATCAATCTGGGCGACGTGCTCGGAGTGGGCGAACCGGGGGCTTTCGACGGCCACAACTGATCGATCGGAGTGAGTGTATGAGTGGAGCAGAACGGATAAATAACTATCAGCGGCCGGTGAATCTTCTGCAAATCGCGGAACGCCGGGGTCCGAACGAAGTCAAGACCGACCCGGCCACCGGGGAAAAGAAAGCGTCGTTCAAAGAGATGTTCTCGCGCGAAGTGGCGGCCGATCGCCAGGTGGCTTTTTCAAAGCACGCCAGCGAGCGACTGTTTTCGCGCGGTATCACGCTGTCGGCGGAGCAACTCAATCGACTGGCCGATGCGGTCGACAAGGCCAACGCCAAAGGATCGCGCGAAACACTGGTGTTGACCGACGAGGCGGCTCTGGTCGTGTCGGTGAAGAATCGCACGGTTATCACCGCGTTTGACCGGGAAAACCTGCGTGACGGCGTGGTCACGGCAATCGATTCGGCAGTCATTATTTAGAATATGAAACAGAAACGTTACAGATACTCAAACCAACAACGAGGGTTGGACTCCATCCAAGATGGGGAGACCTTGCGTTTTAGCATGGAGGTAAGCGAGCCATGATGGGATCGCTCTACGCTGGAGTTTCCGGACTCAGAAACCACCAGTTGAAAATGAACGTGATTGGCGACAACATCGCCAACATCAACACCATCGGCTACAAGCCGGGTCGAATCAATTTCCAGGAAGCACTGGTCCAGACGTACAAAGGGGCCGGGCGTCCTAACGCCGTTTCGGGCGGTACCAATCCGCTTCAGATCGGTCTGGGGATGCAGGTCGCATCAATCGACAACCTGTTCATTCAGGGCGGACTGGAAACGACCGGTCAGATCACCGATTTGGCCATTCAGGGATCGGGCTTTTTCGTCCTGGGTGACAACAACGGAAACCGTTTCTACACCCGGGCGGGCGCATTTGGATTTGACGCCAACTCGAATCTGGTTGATCCGGCCACCGGCATGTTTGTGCAGGGGAAAATGGCGGACCGATCGGGGACGATTCCATCGCTGGCGACAATCGGCAATATCACTTTGCCGTTCGGTCAGCAGGATCCTGCCCGTCAGACCGAAAATCTTACGCTTGCCAACAATCTTGATGCGTCGGCGACCGATGCGACAGCGGCCCTGACTTCCGCCGGCAACTCCGGTGTGGGGTCAGTTGCCGGCAAGGCGCTGGACGGTGTGGGAGGAACCCATACTATCGCCATCACCGGCGCGCAAGCGGTGAGCGCCAGTTACACCGGCACCAATGTCGGTAACGACGGCGCAGGCGGATTTGTGGGAAATTTGGGCGCGACGATGACACTTGGAACACTTGGCGTGACTGATTTCACCAATTTCGGATTCTCAGTCGACGGCGGTCCGACGCAGATTATCGCCGGACTCACCAACAGTTCGACGGTCACCGACGTCATTAATTCCATCAACCAGATCGTTGGACTCAAAGCGCAGTTGGTTGGCGGCCAGCTTCAGGTGACGCGGACAAAAGCGGGCGCCCCGGCCGACTACTCGTTCAGCTCGACTGCGGGTGCGCACAACGCCACGGCGTTGGTTCCGGCGACCACGGGCAACATAGTGGGTGTGCTGTTTGGTCTGAACGGGACCTCGCTGACCTCGGCAGGTGGCGCGGCGACAACCTTGCAGGCAACTGACACATTTACACCGGATCGCGGATACGGCGCGGCGGCCGGTCCCACGACCTCGCAGTTGGGTCTGGTGTTCGAT
>JBGOTX010000229.1:0-4250 GCA_041476705.1 Candidatus Zixiibacteriota bacterium | reverse complement strand
TATCGGGCGGATTCTTGTCCTCAGCAGTAAAGAACTGCCGGATGGCTCCAAGCCGTTGGTCCCGTTGAATCATGTCGCGCATTTTCAGAAAACGACGGCCATAGGTCAGTACAATCGGCTCAACCGACAGCCCGAAGCGCGGGTGAACTGCAACGTGCTCGAAGGCGCATTTGCCGGATCGATTGCCCAGCAAGTCATGGCGGAAGTAGGGAAAATCAATTTGCCGCCCGGATATATCATTGAGCCGGTGGGAACGGCCCGGATTATGGCCGAATCGTTTGCCAATATTTACCAGGCCCTGGCGCTGGCGATTATCTTCATCTATCTCCTACTGGCTTCGCAGTACGAGTCGTTTGTTGATCCGCTATCGATCATGATCTCGCTTCCGCTGTCTTTAGTGGGAGCCATTCTGGGATTGGTGGGGTCATCGTTCTCAATCATGTCGCTGATCGGCATTGTCATGCTGATGGGGCTGGTGACAAAAAACGCCATTCTGCTGATTGACTTCGTGAAACAAAAACGCCGCGAAGGTGTTGCACGCACTGAGGCCATACTGATTGCAGGTCCGATACGACTGCGGCCAATATTGATGACGACCTTTGCGATGGTATTCGGCATGGCGCCGCTGGCGCTCGGACTCGGTCCGGGGGCGGAACTGCGCGCACCCATGGCGAGGGCGGTGATCGGAGGAATTATTTCTTCGACCCTTCTTACGCTGGTGGTAGTACCGGTTGTGTATACGATAATCGATGACTTCTTTGGGTTCTTCAAACGACGGAAGACCTCCGTCCCGGGAGATCAGGGAAAGGCGGGGACGGTTGGCGCGTAGCGCGATAATGCCGAGCAAGGGGCTTGGCTACTCTGACTTGTATCTGGACTACGTGGCGGGGAAGGAACCGGCCCGGGGGTTTTATAAGTCGCATGATGCTGTCGACGTAGCGCAGGCGGTCGACCGGGCATCGTTTGCCCGGCAGCAGCTGGTCGACATTTTGACCCGCCAGAGTCGGCAGTATATGGCCGATGAGAAGGCGCTGGCCTCTATTGCCACGCTTGCCCAGCCCGACACGCTCTGTGTGTTTTCCGGTCAGCAAGCGGGATTGTTCACCGGTCCGATGCTGGTAGTTGTAAAGGCGCTGGCGCTGGTCAAAATCGCACGGGCGTATTCTCAACAACTGGGTCGACCGGTACTGCCGGTATTCTGGATCGCCGGTGACGATCACGATTTTGACGAAATCGCCGGCACCTGGGTTCTGAACCAGCAGTCGGAGTTAGTGAGCGTCCGATATGGGACGAAGCCGGAGAAGGAATTTCCGACCGCTGAAATTGTGTTGGGCGACACAAGCGAACTCGACCGGGTCCAACAGCTCTTTCGCGACTCGCTCGGTCAGTCCGAGTTCACCCCCCAATTATACGAGTTACTCGAAACGGCCTACACGCCGAATGATACGTTCGTCTCGGCGTTCGGGAAACTGCTGGCGGGTTTGACCGCCGGAACGGGCTTAGCCCTCTTCAACCCGTGCGATGGCGAAGTCAAGGAGCTGGCGACATCGTTCTTCGAACAACTGATCGATCGGCAGGAAGAGATTCACGAAACGCTTACGGCATCCAACCTTGCCATCGAGCAGGCCGGGTATCATCTGCAGGTAGCCAGGAAAGATACTTCAGCTCACCTGTTCAGAAACGTCGAGGGTCGTCGTCCGATTCACTTTGAGGCCGGTGGATTTAATTTTGACGGCACACGATTGACGGCCGGTGAGGTCAAAGCGCTGGTTGGGTCGCACTCCGAGCAGTTTTCTCCCGACGTGATGACGCGACCGGTCATGCAGTCTTTTCTGTTCCCGGTGTTGTGTCAACTTGGTGGTCCGGCGGAAATCGCGTATCTGGCCCAGAGCAACGCCTTGTTCGGCCTGTTCGATCTGCCCACGCCGATTCAACGCCCCCGCCCGACACTTTCGCTTCTGGAAAAGCGAATCGAGCGGCTCATGGATGAATACCACCTGACGTTCGATGATCTGATGGGTGATATCGAACAGCCGATCAATCGAATCCTGACGGCATCGTTCCCCAAAGACCTCGAGCAAGGGTATGTCAATTTGACGAATCGGATAAAGGCCGACTGGCAGGGTTTTGCCGAGTCATCGCTCAAATTCGATCCGTCGCTTGAAGAGGTTGCCAAACAGACCGTCGGCAAGATAGACTTCGCATTGAAGGGGTTTGAAGGGAAGCTCTTTTCTGCTCATAAGAAGAAGAGCAAAGAGACCCGCGAGCGGATTTACCGGGTCCAGCACCATCTGTTCCCCCAACACGGTTTACAGGAACGAACCATCAATATCGGCTGTTATCTTGCCAGACATGGGTTCGACGTGCTATCATACATGCTGGAGGAGATGGACGCCGACCAGACGGCGCATCAAGTACTCCCTTTATCTGAAATGGCGGACTAAGTGCGAATAGGCATCACTTGTTATCCAGTAGCCGGCGGGTCCGGCATCGTAGCCACGGAATTGGGCCAGCAATTGGCCCTGCGCGGCCATGAAGTGCATTTCGTTTCATATTCTATTCCGTTCCGACTCGACCAGTACCAGACCAATGTATTTTATCACGGGGTGGAAACCACTGCCTACCCGCTGTTCAAGTTTCCGCCGTACGAGTCGACCCTGTCGGCCAAGATGGCCGAGGTCACCCGCAGTTTCAAACTCGAAATCCTGCACGTGCATTATGCCGTGCCGCACGCGACCTGCGCCTATCTGGCGCGACAGATGCTCAAAACCGCCGGTGAGCCGATCCCGAAGCTGATCACCACTCTGCACGGCACCGATATCACGCTGGTCGGCTCGGACCCGTCGTTTTTTGATATCACCCGTTTTTCGATCAATGCCTCAGATGGTATCACGGCGGTATCGGCCTATCTGGCCGATGAAACCCGCGATGTGTTCAAGATCGAAAAAGATATCCGGGTCATCTACAATTTCTTTGATCCGACCCGTTTCAAACCACAGCCCGAAGGGAAGTGCCAGCGGAGTGAGTTTGCCGCCGACCACGAAATGCTCCTCTGTCATATCTCCAATTTTCGTCCGGTGAAGCGGACCCTCGATGTGATCGATATATTCGACCGGGTGCAGGCGGAACTTCCGGCCAAACTGGTGATGATCGGCGAAGGTCCCGATACCGTACTGGCCCGACGACAGATCACCAAGCGCGGACTCAGCGATAAAGTGATTTTCTTAGGAAACCAGAGCCGGGTGGAAGCGGTCCTGCCGTGCACCGATCTGTTCCTGCTACCGTCAGAAGAAGAATCATTCGGTCTGGCGGCGCTCGAAGCTTTGGCCTGCGGTGTGCCGGTGATTGGGACACGGGGAACCGGATTGGCCGAAGTGGTGGTCGATTACAAGAACGGCTTCTTGTTGCCGGTTGGCGACACCGCCTCGATGGCGCGCGCGGCGATCTCATTGCTCAAGGACAAGCCGCGATTAGGCGAATTCAAGCGCGCCGCCGCCGAACTGGCGGCCGGACGTTTCAGCGCCGACCGGGTGATCACCGAATACGAAAACTATTACGAGGAAATCCTCCGTGGCTGACAAACTGGATATTTTGGCCATCGCCGCGCACCCGGATGATATAGAAATCACCTGCGGCGGCCTGCTAATCAAAGAAACAAAGCGGGGGAGAAGAGTTGGCGCGCTCGATCTGACACAGGGGGAGATGGGCACCCACGGGGATGAATCGGACCGCGCCCGCGAAGCCAAAAACGCTGCCGACGTGATGGGGCTGACGTTTCGCAAAAATCTTGGTATGCCGGATTCGGCGCTCGATGACAATCAGGAATACAAGCTCGCTATTGCGCAAGTTATCCGGGACACGAGACCTGAATTGATCGTGTTACCGCACTGGAACCAGCGCCATCCTGATCATTCGGCCTGTAGCCGATTAGGTTACGATGCCTGCTTTATCGCCGGACTCAAGAAGGCGGCGCTCATGGGCGAGCCGCACCGTCCGCGTAAGATTATCTATGCGTCGTACTATCGGAATCCCGAGTATTCGTTTCTGGTCGATATCACCGACTCGTTTGAGCAGAAACGCAAAGCGGTGGCGGCGTATGTTTCGCAATTTGGAACTTCGGGGGCCGAGAAGGTGATTGCCGACCGGTACAAATTGCCTGAGACTTCGAACAAGGACATATTCGCGCCTGGGATCAGCATATTCGAACTAATGCAGGTTCGGGCGATGCAGTTGGGGCAATTGGTGGGGGT
>JBGOTX010000228.1:0-4255 GCA_041476705.1 Candidatus Zixiibacteriota bacterium | reverse complement strand
TGTCACGGTGCTCATCTGCTCCAATTTCATCGGGGCGATCAAAATCTGGGAAGTCGGCGGGATGAAATTCGGCGCCGGAATTCTCTTCTTCCCGATCAGCTATCTCTTTGGCGATATCCTGACCGAGGTCTACGGCTACACCCGCGCCCGCAAGGTCGTTTGGGCCGGGTTTGGCTCACTCGTGTTTACCACGCTCATGGCGCAGATCGTGCTCGCCCTCCCTCCCGCCGCCGGGTGGGAAGGCCAGGACAAGATGGTGTTCGTCTTCGGCTCAACCCCAAGAATCGTGATCGCCTCGATCATGGCCTATACCGCCGGCGAATTCTGCAATTCGTACGTGCTGGCCAAGATGAAAATTTTCACCGAGGGGCGGTTCTTGTGGATGCGCACGATCGGTTCGACCATTATCGGCGAGGCGGTCGACTCGCTCATTTTCTATCCCGCCGCGTTCTGGGGGGTCTGGACACACGACCAGGTGATCGCCGTCATGCTCGGAAACTACGCGCTCAAAGTCCTCTGGGAAACCCTGGCCACCCCGCTTACCTATAAGATGGTGCGGTTCCTGAAGAGAGTCGAGAACGAGGACTACTACGACTGGCACACTAATTTCACCCCCTTCTCCCTTGAAACAGATGACTCCGGCTCCGCCCGCACCCGCGGCGAAAATATCAAATAAATCGACAAAAGAAAACGGACCGCCTGGTGGGACGGCCCGTTCTATACGGAATGATTTGAAAACCGAAAGAGCTTATTTGCCCTTTTTGGGTTTCTTCTTTTCCTTGGCTGGCTTGCTTTTGCCTTTCGCCATAACGGACCTCCTCATGTGTTACACACACCCTGTTGAGAAATTGCGTTATCGGCGCGCAGTGCGCACTCGACGGGGACTATATTACATAATTGTTAAAACAAATTGCAATAAAAATCTGTCGGCGGCGGTCCAGGATCCACGGACGACCTTGCTCAAGTATGTATCGCCTAATCGATCCGCGCGTGCTGAACAACTGATCACCGAAGGATCACGATGTCAATACGACGATTCTTGGCGCGTCCTTCGACCGTTTGATTGCTGGCCACCGGCTTGTCAGCGCCGAATCCGGTCGCGTGAATTTGCTCGGCGCTGAGCGACAGCGCCTGCCGCAGGTATTGCATCACGGCATACGCCCGCTTTTCGGACAACTGCATGTTGGCGGCGGCCTCACCGCGATCATCGGTGTGCCCCTCAACCACCAGTTTGTTGTTTGGAAACATCTCGATGATAGTTTTCACCTTTTCAAGCAACGGCACTTGCTGATCGGCTATCTCCGACTTCCCCGCCGGGAACTGCAGACCGGGCAAACGCACAACCAAATCGTTGGTGGCGTTGTACAGGACTTCGCCTTCAGATGGATTGAGCAGAGCCCGCGCTTTCTTGATCTTGTCCTCCGACTCTTTCTGGGCGGTCAACTCGGCCGAGGCCTCTTCGTGCGCCTTCGAAAGTTCCGCAAGTTTAGTCTGCTCCGTAGCCATGGCCTGTGTCATCCCCTGCTGTTGGGCGATGAGCGTGGCCACCGCGCTGTCAACGGCACCAAGCGTTGTCGACGGATCGGCGGCGGGAGGCAGGCCGAGCCGGCCCGCGAGCTTTGTGACACGCGCTCCTAGTTCCGAAAGGGAATCGTTGATCTGTCGCGACCGCCGGTCAACCCCGGCGGCCAGGGCCTGGAGATCATCAGAGCTGGGACTCACTTTCAAATAGTCGGCGGTCCCCTTGAGTTGCTGTGCCAGTCCGGCGGAACTTTGTTCCTTTTGTTTCACGTTCCCTTGAAGACTCTTAATATACAGGATGAGACTGTCGGCGGCGGCCAGCGGACCATTGTCGAACGGAAGGTACGCAAGCCCGATCGACTGCCCCACCCGGTCCATCTGAATCTCGTACACGAGCATCAGCTTCTCCCACGCCTGATCATTCCGATTCAAGCTCCGCACTGACTGGGCGATATTCGATGCGTGTCTGGCCTCGTACTCGGAGCGAACTGCTTCCTTTTGAGCCGAAGCCCGATTGTACCTGTCCTTGGTTAGAATGTCGATTGCCTTTTGATAAGCCGTACGGGCGCGGTCAAGAGTCGCCAAAGCATACTTGTCGGCCTCGTCTGTAATTGCTTTTTCCAGAAGCGAGGCCGCCTGCCCCAGCATGTCTTTCTTGATCCCCTCGAGCTCGGCGATTTCAAACAGCGGCGTGGATTTCGCGGCCTCCCGAAGAGCTCCCTTCACATCCCCCGACTCAACCTTACCGGTGGCCACCACAAACTGGTCCTCGGCCTTGGCGTAAAGTTCGGGCACAAGTGAGGGGGCCTTGGCCTTCCGGGCCTTGTCGCGCGCCGCCAGGTATTCCTGTAGCGACAGCTTGCAAACCCCGGTTGCCTTGAAGGCGTTCTCGATGAACTCGCGCGCATCAGCGACATACTGATCAATGGTTCGCTGTCCTTTTTTTAGATCAATGGATTGTTTGGCCTCGTTAAACTTTTCCTGCGACTTGGTAAACGACTTGGGGGCAAACACCGGCGCTTCGGCCACCCGCGCCGAGTCCATCAACTTGGACACGTTGTCGTAGTCGGATTGGGCCGATATGCTTCCGGTCAACGTAAGGACGAAAAAGGCACTCGCCACACCCACGCACACTGAATTTCGCATAATGTAAACCTCCATTTGGCTTCTTAATAGAACCTGACGGGGGCGCGGCTAAAGTTAGAGTGCTGATCTTTAAGCGCCGACAACCGCCACCTCTTGTTACTGTATCCCTGGACTCGACTCAACAAAAATCGCTCAACCGTGGCGACTTTGCCGTCAGGCCAATGTTGTTGTTGACCCCTCGGCCTCAATCGTGGCAAACTGTCTGGTAGCGCGGCCACAGCGGATTCGCTCAGGACTGCCTTGGGCCGCGAAGACGGGAGGGATTCGTGGGATACGCATTCTTAGCTCTGATCGCAATCTCCATTCCGATAGCGACTGTATACGCGGTGCTACAGATATTCGACCTGAAACGCCGGGTATCGGACCTCGAAAATGACATACGCGCCCTTCGGACTGCACGCCGTGCCGCTGAAGAAGTTCCCGATCGAGAGCCGGCGCGTCCGCAACCGCTACAACCACTTCCCGCGGCCGCACCTGCTTGGCCACAACCAGTTCGTTCAGCACCCGAAATGCCGCCTCCGCCACCCAGACCGTCCGCGCCGGTGCCCCCGAAACCGCCACGCGCAAGCCAGCAGGAGTGGGAGGCGCTGGTGGGGGGCAAACTGCTCAACTGGATCGGTGCGCTGGCTCTGATCATCGGCATGGGGTTTTTCCTCAAATATGCCTTTGACAACAACTGGATATCGCCCGCTGTTCGAGTCTTGCTCGGCCTGATAACCGGCGTGGCTCTGCTCGTCTTCGGCCAGATCATGCATCGCAAGTCGTATCGCGTTTTTGCACAAGGGATCGTCGGCGCCGGCATTGCCATCCTGTATTTGTCGATGTATGCTTCTTTCGATTACTACCATCTCGTTTCGCAAGCAGTCGCGTTTATCGGAATGAGCGCCGTGACCGTGGTCGCTTTCCAGCGCGGCCTGGCGCACGACTCCCTGGCCGTGGCCGTACTCGGATGGTTGGGCGGCTTTTTGACCCCCTATCTACTGAGTACAGGTGTAGTACATGATGTCCCATTCTTCGTCTATATCGGTCTTCTGACGGCTGGAATACGCGCGATTACCCTCTGGCGCCCCGCATGGAGAGTTCTGGAGTACCTGGCGTTCGCCGGCTGGGCTGTGCTCTTTATCGGCTGGTTTGATGACTATTACGCGGGGCAGAAGGCCACGCTGGCCGCTACTGTCGTTCTCGCGTTCTGGGCGACCTTTGTGGTTGGAGAATTGATCGCCACGGTCTGCGGTCACGCCCGATCAACCAGTCAGTATGTACTGACGAGCATCAATGCCGCGGTCGGATTCCTGGGACTGTTTCTCGTCTTGCGGGAGGCATACCGATACCCGCTGGCGGTGATCATCCTCGTCGCCGGCGCAGTCTATTCCGTCGCGGGCGTAATCTTGTCCCGTCGTCGCGAACAGGACCACCAATTCATCGACCAGTACGTTCTACACGCGATTGCCTTCCTGGTCGCCGCCACGGCTATAACCTTTAGCGACTTTCAGCAAGTGATCGCTTTGGCCGGCGAAACAGTAATTCTCTCCTGGATTGCGGCGCGATGGAATAACTCGGCGGTTAGGTTTGGCACGGTGGCCGTACT
>JBGOTX010000227.1:0-4266 GCA_041476705.1 Candidatus Zixiibacteriota bacterium | reverse complement strand
TGTCGTCCTACTCCGCTTTTTGCGGGTCGCTACGCCGCACGGAAACAAAACGAGGCAAAATAATACGCACTGGGCGTGCGTCGCGCAATAGTAGCAGAACGGGTTTCCACGTCAACCCCGTACCGCTTTTTCTTCGGGAAAAGTGGTAAGGGGTTAAGGTGACAATATTATTGTCCGAGTTGCACAAGGAGTGCCTTGAGTGCCGATTCAAGCGCGGTGAGGGCGGAGGCGAGTTGAGAGGATTGCGCGGCGGAGGCGACAGGAGCACCGGCGTAACTGCACGAATATGTTACGTTGGACCCCGAGGCTTGCGAAGAGCACCAGCCCGAACATGCACTCGAACCGCCGTCGATATTGATGGTGCTTGAGGTGCCGCCTGCCGGGGAGTAGGTACAGGAGGTGCGGACAGTAGTGGTGACTGACGCCGACGCGGTCTGGCCATTACTACCGGTCACCGTATAGGTAATCGTGTATGAGTGCCCCGCTTGGCAGGCGGAGATAGCCGCCGGCGGATAGGTGCCGCCTAGGGTCGAAGCGACCCAATTAAACGGGCCGATGCCCGTATTGCCGCAGTTTGAACTGTCGCTCGTAAAGCTCGAGTGTGCCGAGACCGCACCGGTCGAGGACCACGCAAAGTTGAGGATATCGCCGACGTTAAAAGTTTGCGATGCGCTTGAACCATTAACGGTCAGGCTGGCGGTGAGGCCGGAGGGAGCCGCGGGAACGCTGACGGTACTTCTTATTGATGCGGAAGCGGTTCTCCCCTGTGCATCGGTAACGGTATAGGTGATGGTGTAGCTGTGTGTCCCTGTTTGGCAGGCGTCGACGGCGTTCGCTACAGAAATGGCTCCACTAAGAGTAGAGACTATCCACGGGTAGGCAACACCGGGGACATGGCCGCACGAATCAGCGCTGTCGGCGGTATAACTTGATGCGGCGGAAACTGCATTGGTGGAAGACCAGGCAAAGGTGGTCGGATCGTTGCGATGGATGGTTGCTGACGAACCGCCGTTGACGGTTAGAGAAGCGGTGAGGCCGGAAGTGCTACTGACCGTTACCATTGTGGTGGAAAGGGTGTTGCCACTGCCATCCAACAGTCTCACCGTATATGTTCCAGGGGAGTGATAATCATGGCGGTTGTCTAATTGCGATAGATACCCGAGCGCATAACGCGAGCCGTCGCCGAAGTCGACAAGTTCGTTCCCCTGAGGAGTATAGTTGCTCACGAGAGTACTGACCCAAAGCGTTCCGTTGGACAGGCTCCCGGAACTCGGCGAGGCAGAAATGCTTGGTGCGGCCGAGCCGGCGCGCGTCTGCGAGATGCCGCCCGCGGGCAAACCCGGAAGGCCGTAGCCGTTGGTCCAGTCCCCATCGGTACTTACGGACGTCACAAGATCGTTGGGAGACCACGCCATGAGCGGGCCGTTCACGTACGCGGCGTTGTAAACCGAGAGACTCTGATAGCCATTTTCTCCGTCTAGTGTCGTCACCGCAAGGCTACCATTCATCGGTCCGGTACCCTTGGTCGAATCGCGTAACTCGAAGTAGTAGGTTGCTGCGGCCGGAATTTCAAGAATGTGCGCAAAACCGAGCCGTGTGAATCCGCCGCTACCGACAAGCGGCGCGGAGCCGAGGAAGCCGGCCGTGAATTGACCGCTGACCGGTGAGGAATAGGACGGGTCGGTGTATGCGTAGAGGTCAATCTGCCCATTGGGCATGACGCCCATCGTGTTTACCGTGAATCCCAATTGCACGAAGCCGACTGGTCCCGCCGGACTTGCCGTCACGGCGAATCGCAAGAGACGTCCGTCGGAGAGCCCCGTCGAGGGCAGCGGCACGAGCGCAACCGTCGGGTACGAGCGGAAGATGCGCACACCGACAACGGGAGTGCTTCCGCTCGCGTTGATCGTGGCTGCGCTTGATTGGCCTGTACCTTGCGTGTCTGGCTGGATCGCTGGCGCAAGTAGATCGCCAGGTTTCGCAGGTTGGCCAGCGCCGATTCCCGCGATGTCGCCCCATAGTGTTACTGTCACGTCCGTATTCGCTGGGATCGTTACGGCATGTGTGGGAGTAAGGTATGCGTACTGATTATTCGTGAATACGCCGGCAGCGATTACGCTCCCCGATGAATCCATGAGACGGACTTGCGTAAGATCGCCGGGATTGGGAACTTCACCAAGAGAGAACACAATCTTATTCAACCCTATCGCTTCTCCCGAGGCCCGCAACCGGTAAACTCCGAGCCGCACGTTCGTACTGGGTGCCGCAACGACTTGATACGGAGGGCTCGACGCGTCGGTCGAGACGGTGAGCGTGCCGGCTGTATTCGCGGTATTTCCCTGAAGAAACACGTACGCACCTACGCTACCAGCGATACCCGAAGAGACGTTTACAACGCCGGGATAATAGTTGCCATTCGGAAGCCGGGAAATATCGACATCGCCGTTCACTTCCGCGCCACTCCTTCCAAATTTGTTGAACGGTACTTCATATATGTCGCCAACCGCAGAGTTGTTGGCGTAGCGGACATACAACACCCTATAGTCACTCGAGTCTGTCGCACTCGGATCTGTGAACGAGAACGATGAGTGATTGGATTGGATGACGTACGCGTTCGACAAGGGGTAGTGCATCGTGATGTGCGGGTCTCCATCTTTCACACCCCTCGGGGTGAGATTATTTCCCTTCCATGTGCATGTCCCGTTCGGGTACAATAGAGCACTCGCATCGCAAATCTTTTGCGCCAAATCCAGGCCGATATTGTTCACAGGCTTAAAAAACTTGTTGGACCAGCCGAGCGTGAGCGCTTTCGACTCTTGGAATTCTGGAATAACTCTGATTGTCGCGGTGCCGTATATCGGCACAGAACAATGAACATTGGTCGGAGGGGTGGTTGAGCAGATGCCCGTAAGATTCGCCGTGTAGGTGCCAGCTGAGGTGTAAGTGTGCGAGGCCGTAAGCATACCGGCATTCATCGCGTGCCAAATGCAATTATAGCCACTACATGTTGTACCGTCACCGAAATAAAGAGTGAGTTGTGTTGTGTCTGCCAAAGATTCTTTCGCCTGAAAATTTACATAGAGTGGCCCGGGGCCAGAAGTCGGAGAGGCAGAGAATGCGGCCGAGTCCGCCCCGCCGCGTGCCGCAATGAGTTGCGCGAGTATCTGGGTGAGTTGCACGATGAGCGTCTCAAGTTGCTCAATGGTCGGATTCGCGGGAAGCGGCGGCAATGCTATTTGCGCCGAGACGAGGAGCGGGGAGGTGAGTAAGGTGAGTCCGGCAAGAGCGAGGGCGATTTTTTTAAGCATGAGTGGTGGCCCCTAGGGATAATGCACACAGCATGACACAGGCCTCGACGCTGTCGAGGCCTGTGTGGGGAGGGAAATGTTACTTCCTCGACGCGACGACCCCATTAGATAGCTTCGCGTCGGCTACGGGGCAGGCGTTGCGCTACTTTCGTGAAGCAACAATATCCTCCTGAACATTCCGAGGCACTACTGCGTAGTGGCTGAATTCGAGGTTGGGGACGCCGCGGCCTTCGGTGAGCGAGCGGAGCTGGGTGGTAAATCCGAAAAGCTCGGAGAGCGGAACCTTGGCGGTGATGACGCGGGCCACGCCGCGCTCACCCATCGCCTCGATTGAGCCGCGCTTACTGTTTATCATGCCCGTTACGTCGCCCATGAATTTCTCGGGTACCACGACTTCCAATTTCATAATGGGCTCAAGAATGACCGGCTTGGCTTTCGCCATCGCATCTTGCATCGCGTTGATGGCCGCGAGGCGGAAGGCGATTTCGGAGGAGTCGACGTCGTGCGACGAGCCGTCGTAGAGATCCACGGATACATCGACGACGGGAAACCCTGCGAGGACCCCGCGGTCGAGCGCTTCTTTGAGGCCTTTCTTCACCGGTTGGATAAACTCCTGCGGAATGACGCCGCCCTTGACGCTGTTGATGAATTCGAAATGGTCTTCGCGCTCGACGTTGTTTTTCACTTTCTTGTCGGGGTCGAGCGGCTCGAGCGGCTTCACGCGGATTTTCACGTGGCCGTACTGGCCGCGCCCGCCCGTCTGCTTGATGTGTTTGTATTCGACATCGGCGGTACCTTGAATCGTCTCGCGGTAGGCGACCTGCGGCTTGCCTGTCGTCGCCTCGACGCCGAATTCGCGCTTCATGCGGTCGACGATGATTTCCAAGTGCAATTCCCCCATGCCCGAAACGATGGTCTCCCCTGTTTCGGGGTCCGACTTGATGCGGAAGGTCGGGTC